>JBBQDJ010000322.1:0-5207 GCA_038319595.1 Verrucomicrobiales bacterium | reverse complement strand
CTTCGCTTCTGAATACTGAAACTCCAGCCAACCCGGTCGCTGAAACGCTTGGTCCTATTTTTCGCGTTCCAGTCGCTTTTTCCGTGACCGATGAAAAATTCGAACATCGCTTTCCAGATATACCCCTGGAGGTGATGGATTCGATTCGCGAAGATTTTGAGACTGCGGTCGGCTCGGGCGAGCTGCCTGTTGATTCGCAGGAATACGCCGAGAGATGGCAAGCCGCCGAACCCAGCGCCAGGGATCGGATGCTTACCTTGTTTGGCTGGGCTGCCGTCGCGCAGTTCGAACGGGATCAAATCCTGGCAAAGTCTGCTGAGGACGGCGGTATCAGCGCGGACTAGGGCGTAGCCGCGAAGGTTTACATTCTGGTTAGCCCTGCCGCCGCTCTAGCAGTAAAAGCAGCAGGAAGGAGAGGAACCTGTTCAACTCCTCGCCAGAGGTCATTTCGACTCGATCCGGAAGCGCTGATGATTGTGTTCAGATTTGAGCCGAATCCCCCAGCACCTGCCAATCCCCGCCGGCTTCAGCCGCAGCATAGAGCATGGCCGCCACCATCGGACCGGTCACGGACACTGGGATTCTTATCTCTCCGGCCAGCCACAAGCCCAGCAATGAGGACAGCAGCGCCGTCGAAGGCTGCTGTAGATTTCCCAACCGTTTTCGGATCGCTTGATACTTGGGATCCTGCGTCGCTAGGACCGCGTGAATCAAGCGCTTTGCCATGATCCAGCGCATCGCTTCTGGGGAGGTCTGCATGTCGGCAGCATCTCTAACCGAGCTTTCCATGGGCGAATAGTGAAGAAATTCCCGTAGCAACAGCTCTCCGAATTCGTTCCAAGTCCGTTGTTTTCGTTTCACCCGCAACAGCCCGGGGACCGAACGCAAGAGCAGGCCGGTGTCGATTTGAATCTTGGCGGGGAGCTTAGGGTGGGTCCCGTGGTCGGTCATCGGCCAAGAGATTGAAGGATCCGGTCAGCTTGGTGGGAATGGTTTTTGCCAACCAAATTGTCACACCCGGCAGGGCATTTGTTTTGGCAGGATTGAAGCCGGATGCCTCATCCGCGCCGGCGCTCCAACATGACGAGCATCAGGAAGGAGAGGAACAGATTGAGCTCCTCGCGCGCGGTCATTTCACCCGTCTTCTCGATCATGAAGCGGCCTTCCCAGAACGCGGCTTGCTTGGTCATCCGCATCGCCGGAGTCCCGTTAGAACGAGTGGCGGCATACTTCGGGTGAAATAGGTATCCAGTGAACATCCCGAGGATAGGGATGTCACCGAAGATTGCGTCACCCACCTTGGACCAGGGGTTCTCCTCTTGGATCGAGAAATCGGAAACCTCATCACCGGGGTTGAAGGTCTCGTAATGGGCCTTCCAGAGCGAACGCCAGCCTCGCCGTCCGACACTGCCGATAGGCGCACCAAGAGCATCCGTGAAGAAGTAACGGGCCGACCAATCGATCACCTTATTCGCTTTAATTTCCGCGAGACGGGTGCCTTGGGATTTGTCCGTCCAGATTTCCACGTGCTCGCGGAACTTGAGTAGTTTCTGCTTGGTATAGAGAACCGTGCGGCCAGTGGCATCCGTTACCGTGGCTTGGCTGGAAAGCGCAAGGATCTTGAAGGAAAGCGTCAGCGGATACTGAAGTCCCTGGAGCTGACGGGAAATGTCATCCGTCGCGGGAATCGAGGGAATCGAAGGCGGAGCGTAAGGGTTTGTCGAATCCATGGCACGAGACTAGTGGGATCGCGCGAGATCGCAAGAACCAGATGATCGGTCAAATGCCGGGATCGAACGTCAGTGCTGCAGCCTTCAACTCCATTTCCTCCCTCAACCGGGAACACATCATTTCACAAAGCTCGCCGACGATCGGATCCGCGATAAAACAGATCGTGTTCAACCCTTCCTTACGCATTCCGATCATGCCTGTGTCGCGCAACAAGGCGAGGTGCTTGGACACGTTCGCCTGGCCGGACCCGGAGGCTTCGACGAGTTGCCCGACCGTGCGTTCTCCCTGCATCAGGAGATTGAGCAGGCGAAGCCGCATCGGCTCGGATAGGGCCTTGAATCGGCCCGCAATGAGTTCCAGCGCCAGTGGTGTTAGGAGCTTGGCAGTTTCGGCGGCGGCTTTGCGGGACATGTTTTTAAAAATTAGTTGCTAAATCGTTATGTAGCGATATAGTAATTTTGTTCACAGAGAAATCAATCACTAATTTCCTCCAGCGCCATGACGACTTCAAATCAATCCATCCTTCCCGTCGAACTCAAATCGCTAATGGCCACCGGCTGCTGTTTGATCGATGTCCGCGAGCCAATCGAACACGCGGAAGAGCACATCGATGGGTCAAAACTCATCCCCCTCGGCCAACTCGGAAGGCGGGCATCGGAGATCGACCACAACCAGCCAATCGTGATCACTTGTCGCAGTGGTAAACGCGGTGCAGAGGCACTTAAAAAGCTGCAAGCCATGGGGTTCACCGATGCGCGCAATCTCGAAGGCGGCATCCTCGCCTGGAAAGCGGCAGGACTCCCGGTGGGCAGGTCCGCTAGAAATGTTTTTCCGCTCATGCAGCAAGTCCAGCTCACCATCGGCCTCGGCGTCCTAGCCGGTGTGATCCTCTCTCTCACGGTGGATCCCAACTGGGTGTTCCTCTGTGCCTTCTTCGGCGCGGGTCTCACCTTCGCCGGCACCACTGGCTGGTGCGGTCTCGCCATCCTGATGTCCAAAATGCCGTGGAACCGCGTGATTCGCGAATCCTGCTGCGCCTCCACCCCTTGAATATTCAATCTATCAATCTATGAAACCCCCATCTCCAAAAACCATCGTCAGTGTCGGCGGCGTCGCCGGCGGCGCGTCTTGTGCCACCCGCCTCCGCCGCATGGACGAAACTGCGGAAATCATCGTGATCGAGCGCGGGCCCTATGCCTCGTTCGCGAACTGCGGACTCCCCTATCACATCGGCGGCGTCATTGAAAGCGAGGACAGCCTGCTGGTCGCCAAGGGACCACTATTCAAGAACCGCTTCGCTATCGACCTGCGCACGCGCCACGAGGTCATCGCCATTGACCGCGACGCTCACGAAGTGGAAATCCGCGACCTCGCGGAAGACCGGATCTATCGGCAGCATTACGACTCGCTCGTCCTTGCGCCCGGTGCCGTGCCGCTCCGTCCACCGCTGCCGGGGATCGACCTTGCCGGAATTTTCACCCTCCGCAACATCCCGGACACCCGCAGCATTAAGCAGTGGATCGTCCAACATTCAGCAAAAACTGCAGTAATCGTCGGCGGAGGATTCATCGGTCTGGAAATGGCGGAGAATCTCAAACACCTCGGGCTCGATGTCACCGTGATCGAGATGCTTCCCCAGGTCATGCCGCCGATGGATCCGGAAATGGTGACGTCGGTGCATGATTATCTAACATCCAAAGGAATCAAGCTCGCCCTCGGCACCGCCGTCTCCGGATTCGCGGATACGGACGGGCATCTCGAAGTGCTGACGAAAGACGGTCCCGCACATCCAGCAGACATCGTCATCCTCGCCATCGGTGTCCGCCCGGAAACCACACTTGCCAAAGCCGCCGGCCTCATCCTCGGCGAACGCGGCGGCATCCGCGTGGATGAGCAGATGCGCAGCAGTGATTCTAACATATTTGCTGTCGGTGATGCCGTGGAAGTCCAAGACCGCGTCACCGGCGCGTGGACCTTGCTCGCACTCGCCGGTCCCGCGAACCGCCAGGGCCGCATCGCCGCCGATGCAATCTGCGGCCTGCGCGCCGTGTTTCATGGCACCCAAGGCACCGCAATCTGCGGCATCTTCGATCTCGCAGTCGCCTCCACCGGAGCCAGCGAAAAAGTCCTGACGCGCGCTGGCATCACTGATTACGAAAAAATCTATCTGCACGCCGGACATCACGCCGGCTACTACCCCGGTGCGGAAAAAATTCATCTCAAACTCATTTTCCGGACCTCCGACGGAATGCTCCTCGGTGCCCAAGCGGTGGGCAAGGCCGGTGTGGACAAGCGTATCGACGTCATCGCCATGGCGATCCAAAAGGGCGGAACCATCTACGATCTTGAAGAAGCCGAACTCTGTTATGCGCCCCAATTCGGCACCGCCAAGGATGCGCTCAACTTCGCCGGAATGATCGCCGCGAACCATCTGCGCGGCGACGATCCGATTCTTCATTGGAAAAACACCCAACTCGCGGATTACGACCTGTTGGACGTCCGCGACCCCGATGAATTCGCCGATGGCCACGCGCCCGGGGCACGAAACATTCCGCTCAATTCCCTGCGAAACGTGCTCGGTGAAATTTCCAAAGATCGCCCGCTTGCCGTTTACTGCGCAGTCGGAGGCCGCGCGCACACCGCCGTTCGTCTGCTGCGTCAGCACGGGTTCAACGCCGCGAATCTATCCGGCGGTTACACCACCTATCTCCACACTCGATAGATTCTAACTTTACGTGATCGAGTCTCAAAAAAAGTCGCTCGCACATGAGCTCGATTGAATGGAACGCACGGCGAAAAAAGCCCTCTCTACCGCTGTCGTTTCCATCATCCTAGGTGTCTCCCAGCGTCCAGAAGTCCGGCAGCGTAGGCCTGGAAGACCCGGGCGATTTCGTCGCGCACCCGGCGGAAAACGGCCATTTGTTCTTCCTCGCTGCCGGTGGCGTGTGCGGGATCATCGAAGCCCCAATGGTGGCGGTTCATCTGGCCGGGAAACATCGGGCAGGCTTGGTCGGCATTTCCACAGACGGTGATGACGGTCACCACCTTGTCGGTTAGAAACTCATCCATGTGCTTCGAGTGGTGGCCGGAGATGTCGATGCCGATTTCCGCCATCGCTTTGATGGCGAGCGGATGGACGTAGCCGGCGGGTTTCGAACCGGCGCTTTCAACGCGGAAATTTTCGTCAAGTGCCGCGCGGAGGATTCCTTCGGCAAGGTGGGAACGGCAACTGTTGCCGGTGCAGAGAATGAGGATGGCGGGTGGTTTCATCAAGAGGCTGGAGGTTGGGAGCGGAGAGGAAGAGTCTTTAAACCGCAGATGGACGGCAGAAATACGCTGATGAAAGAAGGGATAAGAGGTGGATTGGTTTTCTTTGTGTTTCCATCAACAATGGACTCACCGATTCATCTCTTATCCGGGTTCATCTGCGTCCATCTGCGGTTGAATTCTCTTCCGCTTCGTCTGGCATCTGCCTC
>JBBQDJ010000321.1:0-5220 GCA_038319595.1 Verrucomicrobiales bacterium | reverse complement strand
GAAACGTCAGTCAGCCCAGCAGGATGGACTCGCCAAGCTGGAAGCGGAAAAGGAAAAACTCACCAAAGAAAACGAGCTCTCCAAAGTCAAAGCTGAAAAACTCACCAACGATCTGAAGGTGGCCCAAACCGAAGCTGCCCTCGATATCAGCCGGTTGCAGAGCGACATCGCACGCATTGAGACCACTGACAAGCGATCGAAATTCGCCGACGCCAAACCGGTGTTCCTGAAAGAACCGCTCAAGGAAAATGGCGTGCTTGTCGTTTCAGACCGCCGCATCCCGCTCAACGGCTTGATCACTTCCAGCACGGCGGACTTCATCTCTAACCGCATCCAATACTGGAACAACAAGAACCGAGAGCTGCCGATCTTCATCGTCATCGACGCCAGCCCCGGCGGCTCGGTCATGGCTGGCTATCGGATCCTCAAGTCGATGGAATCCAGCGATGCACCCGTCCATGTGATCGTAAAATCCTTCGCTGCCTCGATGGCCGCCGCCATCACCACGCTCGCCAAGGAATCGTATGCCTATCCGAACGCAGTCATGCTCCACCACCAGATCAGTTCGGTCGTGATGGGCCAGCTCAACCTCACCCAACAGCGCGAGTTTCATGAAGAAAGCGAACGCTGGTGGCAGCGATTCGGCACCCCATTGGCCACCAAAATGGGAATCACCCCAGACGAGTTCATCAAACAGATGTATACCCATTCCTCCAGCGGTGATTGGAGCGAGTTCGGCGAGCAGGCGAAGGAATTGAAATGGGTCAACCACATCGTCACCGGCATCGACGAAACCTCGTTTACCAAGGATCCCGACAGCGTTGACACAGTTTCGCCCGCCAAAACCATCGGCGAGACCGAAGAAGTGGACTCAGCAGGAAAACCTTTCGTTTGGTTGCCACGCCTGAATCCGAAAGATGTCTATTTCATTCACAACCCGGACGGCTACTACCGCATGCACTGATCGGAATGCTTGAGGACGATTTCACTTACGTCATTCGCAAAGCTTTCAAAGGCCTCGCCCTCGCACCGGGCGAGGCCGCTTTGCGTGCGGGCCTCGCGGAAAGCGAAGTGATGTCGTTCTCTCGCGGAAAGTTTTCCGCAGAAACCGCCCGTCTGTTGGCGCCCGTGCTTGGCTTGAATCCCGGGGCGCTGGCCAGCCACAAGACCTATCAGCCAATGCCGCTGGCGCTGGACGACATCCACCGGCTCGACCTGCCGTTCCATCAGGAACAGGTGAATGCGTGGCTGATAGAAATCGGACAAACCCGGATCCTCTTTGATTCCGGCTATCAGCCCGGCTCCTGCACCGCAGTCTTGCGGACGCTTGGCGTGGTCCACCCTGATCCCGTCTTCATCACCCACGGCCACAGCGACCACATCGGCGGCGTGCCGGAGTTCCTCCGCAATGACTGCACAGTCCACGGTTCGCAGATCGATGGAGCCCTGTCGATTCAGCCCGGTGATTCGATCCGCTGCGGCAGCCTCCTCGTCCGTGCTTGCGATCTATCAGGCCATTTCACTCCGTCCATCGGCTATTTCATTGACGGACTTTCCCGGCCGGTCCTCGTCACCGGCGATGCGCTCTTCGCCGGTTCCATGGGCGGCTGTGCGACACCGGAACTCTATCAGCATGCGTTGCTTCGATTGAAGGAAGTCCTTGGTCCCCTCTCCGATGAAACGGTTCTCCTCCCCGGCCACGGCCCCGCGACGACTGTTGGTGAGGAACGGGTGCTAAATCCTTTCTTATAAGGAGCGTGGACGTCTCGTCCGCGAAGCCACCGAGTGGCGCGTCAAACTACAAATGGCAAATGGGCAGTTTGTCTTCGGACTGCGGAGACATGTCTCCGCTTTTCCACTGGCCGACATGTCGGCCAGTGAGAAAGCTCAGACATGTCGGAGCAGTCCGAAGGGAAATTTCGTGGGAGAGTGAGCTAGCCCGCCAATTTAAATTTCACGATGCCTACTGATTGGCGAAAGAAATGCCTGAAAAGGCTTCACCTTTGGCTTCCCATTGGCAGGCGGACAGGAGTGTCCGCCCTCCTTATTTGCGCTCCAAATAGCTCCTCGAGCCTAACACATACTTATCCGCCCAGCCGCGGATCTTCAGCTGTTCGTCCAACGAAAGCGACCGGACGACTTTCCCCGGCGAGCCTAACACCAACGATCCGGCCGGGATGATCGTTCCACCCGTGACTAAGGTGCCGGCACCGATGATCGAACGTTCCCCGATCACCGCGCCATCGAGAATGATCGCGCCCATGCCGACAAGCACCTCGTCCTTCACCGTGCAGGCATGCAAGATCGCTGAATGCCCCACCGTCACGAGCTCTCCGACAAAACAGCCATAGTCATCTGCAAGGTGGATCACCACGTTGTCCTGCACGTTTGACCGCGGACCAATGACGATTTCGTTGATGTCTCCGCGCAAAGTTGCCTGATACCAGACGCTCGTTTCCTCATGCAAGGTCACCCGCCCAATCACATCGGCACTCGCGGCGATGAAAGCGCTGTCATGGATCGTCGGGGAAATACCGGCAAATGTCTCGATGGCCATGCGCCAAACTTAGGAAATGAAGCCCATCTGACAAGGCTCCATCCCTCCGATCAAAACACTCCGCCAAGGAGACTCCCCGCCCATTTGGCCATTCCAGCCAAATGCTTCACGAGCCATTTTCAAATACGTCTCGACAAATTTTAACGACTCATCTATAAATTCTTAATCAATTATCTGATTCATCTATAAATCACTAAAATGCGATCAGGACTACACCACTTACTTCCTTCACGCCTTCGACGCTCGTTGTCAAAGTTTGGTAAGGACCTAGCGATTGCCCGCCGTAAACGCCGTCTCACCCTCGAAATGATGGCGGAAAGGGTCGGCGTGGCCAAAAGCACCTACGTCCGCATCGAAAAGGGCGATCCAGCCGTGGCAATGGGTGCTTACGCGATGGCGCTTTTCGCCCTCGGCTTCGGTGAGCCGCTGGGGGATCTGGTGGATGTTCGTCGCGATGATGAGGGACTTCTGCTAGACGAAGAAAGGATACCTAAGCGGGTGCGGATTAAGAAATCACCCGGTTCCCGATGAAACGTACGCTCGATGTTTATTTAGGAAACGATGCCCGGAGGGTGGGGACCTTGTATTTTGACGCAGTGGGTTCCCGCGAACGCTCGGCTTTCAGCTATGATGATTCCTGGCTGAAGGCTGTGGATCGATTCGCCTTGGAGCCGGGTCTGCCATTGGTGGCAGGTCCGCAGTTTCACAAAAAATCCAAGGAGGGTTCTGTCTTTCATTCCGCTTTTGCCGATACCGAACCCGATGGCTGGGCGAAGCGGGTAATCCTTCGTGATCACGCGAAGCGCCGCCAGGAAACCCGGCGGACCGGGCAGGAACCGGATGCCGTTCGGCTCAACGCCGTGGATTTCCTGCTCGCGGTGGATGACTCAAGCCGTGTCGGAGCCTTACGTTTCAAGGATGAAAAGGGCGAATTTTGTCGGCCAATAGAAGCGGACCGCCGCACCAGCCCTCCTCTGATAGAACTCAACCGTTTGCTGGCAGCCACTCGGGCCGTGGAAACCGAAAACGAGACCGACGCCGATCTCGCCTATCTCCGGGGACGAGGCACTTCTCTGGGTGGCATGCGCCCCAAATGCACGATCATCGATGAAGACGGGCGGCTGGCCATCGGGAAATTTGCCAGCGTTAATGACGAGCGCCCGGTGACCAAGGGCGAGGTGTTAGCGATGCGACTCGCCAAAGCAGCCGGCATCCACGCGGCGGAGACACGCCTGATAGAAAGCGATGGTATCCCGGTTGCATTGATCCGCCGTTTCGACCGTCCTGACGACGGCAAGCGCCTGCCCTATATTTCGGCAGCCACTCTTCTTGGCGCGGAGACCGGCGATTCACAGGAACATTTCTATACCGAAATCGTCGATGCCATCCGCATACACGGCGCGGACGCGCGGAACGACATTGAAGAGCTTTGGCGGCGCATCGCATTTTCCGTCCTCATCACCAATGTGGACGACCACCTGCACAATCACGGCTTCCTCCATGCGAACCACGGACAATGGCGGTTAGCTCCCGCATTCGACATCAATCCTTTCCCGGAGCGGGTGCGGGAACTGAAGACTTGGATTTCGGAGGAGGCCGGCCCGGAAGCCACCGTGGACGCGCTGCTGTCGGTGATCGCGTATTTCCGGATTCCGATGGAGCGGGCACGGAAAATTCTGGGCCAAGTCGAAAGTGCCGTTTCCGGCTGGCGGGACGAAGGTCACTCACTCGGAATGACAAATCGCGAACTTGAGCAGTTCGCCGACGCCTTCGAGCATCCTGAACGCCAAGCCGCACGGCGGATCATTTGATCCACCGGAAATTTCCCGACTAGACAAGGCGGCGGCCTACCGACACAAGCGGCGGATGAAAAAGCTATTTCCCCTCACCTCGCCGAGCCACCAGCCGGCGCGCGTCGTCGAGCAAATCAAGAACGACGTCCGGAAATATCTCAAGCGGGAGCGAAAAAAGAGCCTGCCCGAGGGCGTCGATTTCTGGGATTTTAACTGCAAAGTCGGGCAGGGCGAGTCCGAACCAGAAACCAAGCATGTCGAGGAGATCATTCCAGCCATTGACCAAGCGGCAGCCAGCCAGTGCGGCACCGTTTACATCGAAATCCTGGCCAAACCGGGTCACCGGACGACGAAGTCGGAAGCCTGACCTGCGGTTCCGGAAAGTAACCCGTATTTCCACTTCCCGAACCGCCCGGAGGCCATTAGAAAGCATCCAAGATGCTTGAGAGTCAACGCCAGCCGGGAAAATTGATGGCCGCCAATCGCGGTGAAATCGCGATCCGGATTTTCCGCGCCGCCAACGAACTGGGTCTGCGGACCGTCTCGATTTTCGCCGAGGAAGACCGGTTTTCGATCCACCGCTTCAAGGCGGACGAGGCCTATCAACTGGATTCATCAAAAGGACCCGTCGGTGCCTACCTCGATGTTGAGGGCATCGTGACCTTGGCGAAACAGAAGGGCGTAACGATGATCCACCCGGGCTATGGATTTCTATCGGAAAATGCCTCGTTCGCCCGGGCCTGCGCGCGGGAAGGCATCACCTTCATCGGGCCGTCGCCGGATCTGTTGGAAAACATGGGCGACAAGACGGCGGCGCGCGCGCTGGCGCATCGCTTCAAGGTCCCCACCCTGCCGGGCACCGAGGAGCCA
>JBBQDJ010000320.1:0-5220 GCA_038319595.1 Verrucomicrobiales bacterium | reverse complement strand
ATAGGAAGGATCCGTGATCACCTCCTGGTGGGACTTTCTGGTCGATGTTGAATCCACGGCGAGAGAACACCTGGCAGATGCGCATGAGCACGCCGGGCTCGTTATTCACCAGGATGGAGAGCGTATGGTTAGGAACCAGCGGCAGAGTGGGAGCCGGAGCCGGAGTTTCGTTGATGACGTTGGTCAGGGGCATGGGAAAGGAATTTAAGATTTTAAATTTCAGATTTAAGATTCCGCAGGGCTCACGTCGAACCGACAGGTTTGGCCATCTTGGTTTTCGGGGCCTCGGTGATCATGTCTTCAAGCGCGGCTCCAGCGGGGATCATCGGGAAGACGTTGTCAGTCTTCACGCACTCCGCGTGGATGAGGATGGGACCGTCGTTGTACTCCAGGGCTTTTTCCAGCTGCTTGGTGACATCCGCCGGACGTTTGATGTAAACGGACGGGATGCCATAGGCGGCGGCGAGTTTGCAGAAATCCGGATTGCCAACGAGGTCCACACCGGAAGTGCGGTCTTCATAGAACAGTTCCTGCCATTGGCGGACCATGCCGAGGTAGTGGTTGTTAAGAACCACGATTTTGATCGGCAGCTTGTGGATCGCGGCAGTGGCGAGCTCGAACAAGGTCATTTGGAATCCACCGTCGCCAGAGATGGAAATGACCATTTTATCTGGGCAGGCGAGTTGTGCACCGATGGCGGCCGGGAAGCCGAAGCCCATGGTGCCGGCACCGCCGGAAGAGAGCCAGTGGTAGGACTCGTGATTCTTGTAAAACTGCGCTGCCCACATCTGATGCTGGCCGACGTCGGTGGAAACGATGGCCTTGCCTTCGGTGAGCTGATAGAGTTCGTCGATCACCTGCTGCATCCGCAGCCCACCCTGTTTCTTGTAGGAGAGCGGGAATTTCTTCTTATAGCCATCCAGCTTGGCGAGCCACTCGGTAGTCTCCAGCGGGCCGATTTTTTCATTGATCTCGGCGAGGGCAGCTTTCGCGTCGCCGACGATTTCCACGTGGGCTCGAACCATTTTGCCCATTTCAGCCGGGTCGATGTCGATGTGGATGATGCTGGCGGTGGCGCAGAATTTGGAAGGCTGGCCGATGATACGGTCATCGAAGCGCGAGCCGACGTTGATGAGCAGGTCGCACTCGACCATCGCCTTGTTCGCATAAGCGGTGCCGTGCATGCCGAGCATGCCGAGCGAGAGCGGATGGTTCTCCGGGAAAACGCCTTTGCCTAACAAGGTGCTCGTCACCGGGCAGTTGAGGGTTTCCGCAAGATGCATCAGCTCTTTGTCGGCGCGGGCGATCATGCAGCCTTGGCCGGCGAGGATGACCGGGCGTTTCGACTTGGCGATCAACTCGGCTGCCTGCGAGACGGCCTTACTGGAGATCTGGAAAGCGATCTCCGGGTGGTAGCCGGGCAGGTTGATCGGCGCATTCATGTCACCGGTGAACGGCCCTTGGGAAATGTCCTTCGGCACGTCGATAAGCACCGGGCCGGGACGGCCCGTGGTGGCGATGTGATAGGCCTCGCGGGCGATGCGTGGCAGGGCGTTGGTGTCCTTCACCAGGTAGTTGTGCTTCACCACCGGGATGGTGATGCCGAAAATGTCCGCTTCCTGGAAGGCGTCCTTGCCAAGCATCCACGTCACCGTCTGGCCGGTGATCACCAGCATCGGCACCGAGTCCATCATCGCGGTCATCAAACCCGTCACGGTATTTCCCGCGCCGGGGCCGGAGGTGACGAGGACCGCCGCTGGGCGGCCGGTCGCGCGGGCATAACCATCCGCCATGTGCACCGCTCCCTGCTCGTGGCGGACGAGGATGAACTTCATCTTGGTCTTGACCGTTTCGAGTGCATCGAAAATCGGGATGGCCGCGCCACCGGAGTAGCCGAAGATGTATTCAATCCCGAGTTCATCTAGAGTTTTGATAAGCGCTTGTGCGCCGTCCATTTTTTCTTTGCTCATAAAGATTGGGGTCTAGGGCGTATCTTTTATCCCACGACCGACTAAATTCAATCGAAAATTGACAAAATCCGGACAAAACTGATCGATCTGATGAATTTTCTTACGAAAGATTGTGTTTTTGTCAGGAACATCGGGTTTTGGACGACAGAAAAAATCAGAAGCTGCCGCCTCGTGGAAAATCCCCCTCAATCCTCCGTCAGCAACAGCGAGATGCTGAAGAATCCACTCAGACCGGTGACATCCAGATCCAGCGGGACCAGCGACGCCGGGCACACCTGCGACGCTTCCATCTTCCGCTCCACCCGCCGGATACACGAAAAGGCCCCCACACTAGGTGGAGGCCTCCCGTTTGATCCAAATGTCGTTAGGCGCGGTTATCCCACCTCACGCACGGCGCCGGCGGAGCAGTGCCAGCACCCAGAGGCTGCCCAGCAGGGTGGTTCCGGGTTCGGGGACTGCTTGCGCATTGAAGCTCAGGTTGTCATAGAACGCGCCCGAGGGCAGGATGATCTTGGACACGTTCGAGTAGCTACCCAGATCATTAGTCACGGTGAATCCCGCGATCGACTGATCCAAGCCGATGTAACCGATCAAGTTGTCCGTCGCGTCGTAGAACAGGATGTTTGTGCCGAAGGCTGGATTGCCGCCGATCTGCTGGATGTTTCCGAAGGTGCTGTTGTCCAGATTGACTCCGAAATTGCTGAGGTTCAGCGCACTGGCGAAGGTGAACATGACTGGGCTGCTGGTTCCGTCCAGCGCCTTGCCGGAGATCGCCGGGCCGTAGCCCGCCAAGCTGGGATCCATGGCGACCGCGGACCCCACGTCCGCCCGGAAGCCGGGAATGGCGAGAAGATCACCGAATTCATCCTGGGTTTCCCAATAGGCGTTCTGGATGGTCAAGACGGAGGGCAACGGCGTCCCCGAGGTGGTTGCTAGATTCGGGTTTTCAAAACCGAAGGTCGTGATTCCGTGAGACAATGGAATGATCGCTGCGGAGAAAGCGAGTGTAGTCAATAATGGTTTCATGCGAATTTTCTGTTAGTGCTAGATTACTTGGAACCACCGATAGCGGCCTGCATCGCCTTGAAAAAGACGTCCGTGTTATCCATGGTGCCCGAATAAAGGATGCTGCCGCGGCCGAAAGAATAAACCGGGACGTCGGCCGCAGTGTGCGCGGCGCTGGTACCAGCCACTTGGCCGGTGATGGTGTAGCCGTTCGCGTCGCGGGCCATTGGGTTGGACGGCAGGACACCGATGTTCGCACCATATGCAGTGCCGGTGGTTGGCTGTTGGCTGTCACGGATCGGATAGGGATTGGTGAGGAAGTCTTCCTTACGGTCTGAATTCGCCGCATAGCCGATGATCATGCGATAGTCGATATCCGTAGTGACGGGGAAACCGTCAACAGCGGTGGAGTAGTTCGGGAAACCAGCGGACTCATACAAGCCTACGCTTGCCTGGGCAGCAGCAGCCGTCGTAGCAGCTCCGGCGGCAGCGACTTGTTGGGCGTTGGTCCGGAGGGAACCACCGTTGATGGCGATACCGGCACACTCGTGGTCAGCAGTGACGATGATGAGGGTGTTTGGATTCGCCTGGGCGAAAGTTTTGCAAACGCCGATGGCATTATCGAACTCGATGTTGTCGAGTATCCAGCGTTCCGAATCCATGTTGTGCGCCTGTTTGTCGATGGATGCTGCTTCCACCATCAAGACGAAACCTTGGGGAGTGTTTTTGAGAACCTGCAGCGCCTTGTCCGTCATTTCAGTGAGCATCGGCTGGTCTGGGAAACCGTAGTCGGAAACGACCGAATTGCCGGTGACCGAACCGGTCGGCGCGGGTGCGCCACGGCGACCATTGATCTTGTCGAGTGCGACATTCATGTTAGAAAACGCGAACAAGCCTAGCAATTTCTGGGTCGTGTTGGGCACTGCAGTGAGCGCGGTGTTGTCCGCGGCGTAGGTGAATCCGGCGGTTTGGAAATCGGCGAGCAGGTCGCGGTTATTGTCAGTGGCGTTGCCGGCGGCGACTCCCCAACCGGCGGCGAGCTCGGCGGTGTGCGCGTAGTCGCTGGAGTTAGACCGTGCGCTACCGATTGTGGAGGAAGGCAGGAACCACTTGCGACCGCCGCCCATGAGGACTTTCAAGCCACTTTTAACGGTGGCTTCGTCGAAGTATTGGTCGCAGATGCCGGTTCCTGCGCCACGGTCTTGAGTATGCACGGCGAATGCGGCAGGCGTGGCATCGAACACGTCCGAGGTGGTGACGATTCCAAGCGCTTTGCCCTGAGTGCGGAAGAGGTATTCGCCGATGTATTCGACGCGTGGGTTATCGAATTTGGCAGCGGTATCATCCGGGAAAACGCCTTCCTGGTTGTTGTTGGACTTGTTCCCGGTGGAGTAGCAAGCGGCTCCGGGAGCGGAGTCGGTGACGATGGAGTTGAGCGAAGCGGTCTTGACGATACCGGTGTTAGGGAAGGTATCGGTGACGAGGTCTTCAAGGGCTTTACCCTGCTGAACACCCCGGCTCATGATGCGGGCGGCGGTGCGGTGACCGATGCCCATGCCGTCGCCGATGCAGAAGATGATGTTCTTGGCCTTGGTGCCGCCGTTGGTGTTGATGGCGATCACCTCGAAGTTTCCGCTGTCGGTGAGGACCGTGGCGTCGTTCTGAGTCGCCTCGACGGTGAAAAGGTGAGCGCCGGGAGTGGTGTTCGAATAGGCGCGGAGAATCGGAGCAACCGCACCGGCAAGGAGACCTGCGGAATCTGGCGTGAGCAAAGTGACGGTTCCTGGAACAGTCACTCCGTCCACTTTGAAGACCACACTGGTGATGGTTTTTCCGGCCTCTGGATTGACGGTGGCCTGAAGGTCGAAACGCTGCCCGGGCAGAAACCGTGCGACGACGGGTGGCGTAGGATCATCAAAGGTGAACTGCGCGCTGGGTGGCGTGAGACGATACACCCCGGGCGTATTGATTGCGACCGGCAGGGCAAATGCGCTACCGCATAGAATGGCCGCCGACAGGGTGAAGGCAGTGGTGACGAGGTCAAAACGTGTGGTTTTCATAGTGGTGTTGGATATGGTTAGTAGAGGGAGTGATCTCATCGGGTGCCTGCGCTGGGAGCGACCGGTGGATCGAGAAGGATGCGAACGAACGATGTTTCGCCGTCTTTGGTGGAATTTCCGACAGAGAGGGTTCCGGTCAGCAACAGTGCCCCAGAGACTAATGGAACCTGCTCGGTAGGATCGCC
>JBBQDJ010000319.1:0-5250 GCA_038319595.1 Verrucomicrobiales bacterium | reverse complement strand
CAAGAAAAGCGGTCAGCCGTGGTTCCTCTATCTCGCCTTCAATGCGCCGCATTTCCCGCTGCATGCGCCCGAGGCGGACATCGCGAAATACGAGGCCCTGTATTTCGAAAAAGGCTGGGACCGCATCCGCCAGGACCGGCTTGTAAGGATAAAGGCGCTCGGCTTGATGCCGATGGATCTGGAGCTCACTCCCCGCTCGAACGTTCCTGCTAACAAATACAATCGCCAGACCGGCTGGGCCGACAAGGACAACTCCGAGTGGGATTCGTTGCCGGAAGATCGTCGCCATGATCTCGCGCGACGCATGGCCGTCTTCGCTGCGATGGTCGATCGCATGGACGCTGCAATCGGTCGTGTCATGACGCACTTGAAAAGCACCGGCCAATTCGACAACACCGTCGTTTTTTTCCTCAGCGACAACGGGGCCTGTGCCGAGTGGGACCCGTGGGGCTTCGATCAAAACAGTGGCCCGCAGAACATTCTCCACACCGGCGATGATTTGAAGACCGTTGGAGCGCCTGGCAGTTATATCAGCTACGGCAGCGGCTGGGCGAATGCCTGCAACACGCCCTTCCGCCTCTACAAGCACTACAACCAAGAAGGCGGCATCCGCACGCCGTTCATCGTGCATTGGCCGGCTGGATTGAAAGCGAAAGGCCTCACTCCCGGCCCCGGCTATATCACCGATTTCATGCCCACCCTCTGCGCCCTCACCGGCGTGGAATATCCGAAGGAGCATGACGGCACGGCGATTCTTCCCGAAGAAGGCATCAGCCTCCTGCCGGCGTTCGATGGCCAGCCGCTGCCGCCGCGCAGCATCTTCATCGAGCACGAAGGTAATCGCTCCGTTAGGGATGGCGATTGGAAACTCGTCGCCCTTCAAGGCAAGCCTTGGGAACTCTACAACCTCACCGCCGATCCCACCGAAATGAAAAACCTCGCGGCCGATGAAATGGAGCGTGTGAAAGCCTTATCCACCGCTTGGGAAGACTGGGCGGCCCGCTGTCAGGTGAAGGCAAAGAGTGGAAAAAACCTTCCACTCAAGCCAAAGCCGTGAGGTCTCTCGTCATCCAGCCCACTTCGGGCCATGCATTTTAAAACGACAGGTTGCCTCCGTTTCGAGAGTAGGAGTTGCCTCCGCACGATCCGCTTGACCCATGAAAACCGCCGTTCTTGCCCTCCCGCTGCTATTCGCATCCATCCACCTGCTCCACGCGGATCCCGCCAAGCCGAACATCCTGTTCATTGTCGGCGACGACATGGGCTACGGCGATGTCGGTTTCCAGAACTGCAAGGAGATCCCCACGCCGAATCTCGACGCACTCGCGGCATCGGGGGTTCGTTTTACCAGTGGCTACGTCACCGGACCTTACTGCTCGCCCACCCGCGCCGGCCTTCTAACTGGCCGCTACCAGCAGCGCTTCGGCCATGAGTTCAACCCCGGTGGCGGCACCCAAGGCATGCCGGTTTCGGAAACCACCATCGCCGATCGCATGAAAGCCGCTGGCTACGTGACCGGCATCGTCGGTAAGTGGCATCTCGGGTCGCAGGAATCCATGCAGCCACAGAAGCGCGGCTTCGAAGAGTTCTTCGGCTTCCTCGGTGGCGCGCACAGCTACTTCAACACCGGCGGGATCCTCCGTGGCACGGAGCCGGTCAAGGAACTCGACTACACCACCGATGCCTTCGGGCGCGAAGCGGTCAGCTTCATCGACCGGCACAAGGGCAAGCCGTGGTTCCTCTATCTCGCATTCAATGCCGTCCACACCCCCATGGACGCTACCGATGACCGGCTCGCGAAGTTTCCTAACATCGCGGATAAAAAGCGCCGGACTTACGACGCGATGATGCTCGCCATGGATGAAGCGATCGGCACCGTCCGCAAAAAGCTCGTTGACGAGGGCCTCGACAAGAACACGCTGGTCGTCTTCATCAGCGACAACGGCGGCCCCACCATGAATGGCGTCACCGTCAACGGCTCTTCGAATCTCCCGTTGCGCGGCAGCAAGCGCACCACTCTCGAAGGCGGCGTCCGCGTGCCCTTCATTGTCTCTTGGCCCGGTCAGGTGAAACCCGGCGTCTATGACCAACCCGCCATCCAGTTGGATCTAACTTCCACCGCACTGGCTGCTGCCGGGATCGAAGTGAAACCCGAGTGGAAGCTCGATGGAGTGAACCTCTTGCCGTTCCTCTCCGGTGAAAAATCCTCTCCGCCCCACGACGCGCTTTACTGGCGTTTCGGTCATCAAATGGCAATCCGCTCAGGGGACTTCAAGCTCGTTCGCTATGACTCCAATGCGGACACGAACACCGGCAAGCGCCAACCCGTCACCGGGCCAAAACTCTACAACCTCCGCGACGACCTCGGCGAAACCAAGGATCTAACCGCCACCCAGCCCGAAAAACTGAAGGAACTGCAAGCGAAGTGGGACACCTGGAACGTCACCCTCGTCAAGCCACTCTGGGGCGAAGGCGCCGGTGACAGCGACGGCGCGGAGCCCGGCGGAAAAGGAGCCCGCCGCAAGGGATTGAAAAACTAACGGAAATACACAAGATGCCGTTCGAATCTCGATTGCACTGCCGCTTGGCGCGTCGCTTGTTCATCCAACAGGTGCTGGGTGGAATGGTCACCTCCATTCTGTTAGCCTCGCCAGTCGTCGCTTCGGAAAAAACCGTCCTCACTATCGTCGGCGAGGATTTCCACCTCAATGGCAAGCCCACCTATGCCGGGCGGTCTTGGCAGGGGCATCGCATCGAGGGCTTGTTGATGAACACCCGGGTGGTGCAGGCGACCTTCGATGATCTCAATCCGGAGACGGTCGGACGCTGGGCCTATCCCGACACCGGGAAGTGGGACGCGGAGCGGAATGTTAGTGAATTCATCGCCGCGCTGCCGCAGTGGAAGGCGCATGGCTTGCTCGCCGTGACGGTGAATTTCCAAGGCGGCTCGCCGGAAGGTTACTCGAAACAACAGCCATGGGAGACCGGTGCATTCACCGCAGACGGCGCGCTGCGACCCGAGTTCGCCGCGCGGATGAAGCGCGTGCTCGACGCCGCAGACGCGCAAGGGATGGTCGTCATTCTCGGTTATTTCTATTTTGGCCAATCCCCCCGCTTTAAAGACGACGGCGCAGTCACCCGTGCCACCGACGAGGTCACGCGTTGGCTTCTTGCTGGCGGATGGCGCAACGTGTTAGTCGAACTCAACAACGAGTCAAATCCTGGCTACAAGCCACCGATTCTGCGGCCGGATCGGGTGGCGGAACTCATTGGCCGCGTGCGCGAAATGAAGGCCGCTGATGGTCATACTTTGCTTGTGGGAACCTCGTTCGGCGGCAGAGTCATACCCGCGGCGAATGTGATCGCCGTGTCCGACTTCGCGCTCATTCATGGCAATGGTGCCAAGCAACCGGAGCAGATCCGCGAGTTAATCCGCAAGACACGCGCGGTGCCGACCTTCAAGCCGATGCCGATTCTCATCAATGAAGATGATCATGAGAATTTCGAGAATCCTGTGAACAATTTCCAGGTGTCTATCAGCGAGCATGTCTCATGGGGATGGTTCGACTATCGGCGCAAGGGTGAGGGCATGCAGGAGGGCTATCAGTCACCGCCGGTGGACTGGTCGATCAACTCCGATCGAAAGCGCGGGTTTTTTAAGATGCTCTCCCAAGTCACCGGCAGCCAGCCCACTCCCTGAAGAACGATCTGTCCTTCTCGGGATGAAACTCCTCATTACCTTGATCGCCCCCATTTGATCGAGCTTCAGTCGGGACATTTCCAGATCGAAGTCGCCGTAGTGTTTGATCGGGTTGCCGTGGACGTTGAGGAGGGTGGTGTACCAGTTGCCGATGGTCTTATGTCCTTCGGTGGCATGTATTGACACCCGGCTGTTTGTACCGCGAATCGTGCGGTGGGTGGAGAACTTGGCGAACGGCCGGGAGGATCGGCACCGGAATACCAGGCAATCGTGATCTCCTCGCTCCTAGGGCGACTCGTCGGATCCCGCGGCACGGGATGAATTCGTTGCCTTCAGCCCTTGTCGCGCGGGCCAAGGTGGTTGGTATCTGCCCAAAAGGTCCAAACCCGCTGAAGTCAGGTCCGTCATCTACGATGTTCTAGCAGGCGGTGCGCCGATGCCCCCTGAAATCGCCAGTCGCATCGTGGAGTCGTTTCACCCATTGACTCGCCCGGCGCTTGACGGAGCCCCGGGAAAGTGAATCTCAGCGGGCCTCAGACCTTGCGGCTTAATTTCCTCGTAGCTGTGTAATTTTTAAAACACGGGATATTCACTCCTGTCTGATAGGTAAAGATACGGATTGCAAAACGGCGGCCTCCTCTTTTCGGGAAGGCCGCCGGGCGGTAGGTGCCAGAGGGATGAGAGACCGATCAGGGTGAAGTCACCTTGTCACTGAATATGCGGTTCATGGTTTGTTCTTGATGAGTTCCGTCATTGCTTGGCCCATGGCTTCGCCGACGTTCATATAGACTTCGGCATTACCGCCGTAGTGGCTGTTACCGCTGCCGCCTTGTGCCATGTCGTGGGTATAGACGGTGGCGACGTTGCCTTTGAACTCGGGATACTTGCCGTTCGTGCCGTCCACCGCGAGTTGTCCTTCCATCACTTTATCGCCGCTGCCTTTGACGGCTTCACCCATGGTGCCGAGGACAAACTTCGCGTTCGGGGCATTGAAGTCGTTGCGCAAGGCCTTGATGAACGCGACGAGATTTTGCTCGTAGTGCGCGGAAAGGACGGGACTGCCGCCGTCCTTTTCACCCTGCCAGAAAAAGAAACCGGCGACCTCATACTTCGTCGCGTCAGGATAGTGCTTGGGGATGTCCGCGAGCACCTTCTTGGCATCCGCTGTGTCGCCGTCATACTGCAAGCCGGCCCACCATTCGATCGGCTTGCCGTTTTTATCGAGCCACTGCGCCGGCGGCTCGGTCGCCTTGCCTTTGGCAGGATCCACCGGCCAGGAATCCGGCTTGTCCTTGTAGCCGGCATAGACCTTGTCTCCTTCGACGAAACGCTCACTGCCCGGAGGCAGCAGGTCCCAGCCGAGGCTGCGGTTGCCGATGCAGGCTTTGAGAACCATGACCGGTGCATCGATGGCGTTGCCAACCACATGGCCGATACCGTATTCCGGCCCGATGGTGCCGCCCCTGATGCCTAACCATTCGTTGTTCAGCGGCCCACTGCCCGACATCATGCGGACAAAGCGGACATCTTTGCGTTCTGACCACGCACCT
>JBBQDJ010000318.1:0-5289 GCA_038319595.1 Verrucomicrobiales bacterium | reverse complement strand
GGTCGCCGCGAAGGTCGACATGTGATTCTGCAGGTCCTCCTCATACATTTCGCAAAGCATTCCCAACTGGGCGTCGAGCGAGGCGGACTTTTCACCGATGGTCAACATGTGGGTGACTTGCGCGTCCACCGAGGTGTATTTCGCGAATGCCGTGGAGAGTGGGACTCCGGAGTGCTCATACTTGTCTGCGGCGTTGCGCAATTCCTCATAGAAAGGAGTGTTTCTGACGCTGTTCGCCGAGACGCGGATGGACTTGGCGAGGTTGATGCCGTTAGAGTGGAGCAGTTGGATCGTCGAAAGGAAGGTGACCTGCCGCAGGCTCATGACTAGCAGGCGGATCAACCGCCACTTCGACATGACAAATCCGAGGATCAGGTTGCGCACCTTCGCGGAACGGAAGATGACCACGGCGATGCCGATGAAGCAGGAGACAAATACCGGCCACGTGGACTGGGTGAAATGACTGACCTTGAAGGAAATGGCAGTCATCCCATCCGGCTTCGCGCCCACACCATTCAACATTTCCTCCACCTGGGGAACGATCTTGACCTGCGACACAATGAAGGCGCTGAGCAGCACGCAAATGATGCAGCACGGGGTGATGGTGGCTTTTTTAATCTGCTTCGAGAAATGCAGTGCGCTCTTCAAGCGGGCGGCAAGTGCCTGAAACGCGTGATGCAGCTGCCCGGCATCAGAGCCCGCTTGGATGAGACCGATGATCGTATCGCTGAAACGGCCGGTGCGGCGGAAAGCTTCGTGGACATTCATGCCGGTATTGATATCTTCCCGGATGCGGGCGAGCGCGTCGGAGACCGCTTTGTTAGGCAGGCCTTGGCCGTAGTATTTGAGGGCATCCGCGGTGTTGATCTGGGCGCGCAACATCGAGCCGAGGCCGCGGAATAGATCCACCTGGTCCTTGACGCTGAACTCCTTGATTTTTCCAGGCTTTTTCAATCCCGCGAGAAGGCCTTTCTGCGCCGGCGTTTTCGCTGGCGTGGAGGACTTGCTCTCGGCGGTGGCAGTGGTGGTGGCGCTAGTCATCGGTGTAGGTCATGTCGATCACCTTGCTCACGGCGATCAGGTCGGTTTTTCCATCGCGGAGGAGTCTGAGCCCGCTGCGGCGGAGGCTGGGAAGCACGCCTTCCTCGGCCACTTTCATTTCCAGTTCGTAAGGCGTCATCTCCCCTTTCGCGAGCATGTCGGAAATCTTGGGCGTGATCGGGATGATCTCGAGAATCGCGGTGCGGCCGTTGTAGCCGGTATTCCGACATTCCGCACAGCCGCCGGGGCATGCGACGAAAACGGGGATAGTCGCCCAGGTGTCATCAAGACTGAAGGTTTTACGATCCAGCTCGTCGACACCGTTAGACGGCTCCTTGCAATAGGGACAAAGCAACTTCACCAAGCGCTGGGCGCAAGCCGCCTTGAGGGTCTGCGCGATTTTCCAACGCTCCAGGCCCAGTTGCTCGAAGCGCTCGATGATCTGCGAGGCGCGGGCGGTGTGGATAGTCGTCAGCACCTTGTGACCGGTCACCGCCGCTTCGATGGCGAGCTCTGCGGACTCGATATCGCGCACCTCACCCATCAGGATGATATCCGGGTCGGACCGCATGAAGGAAGCGATCATGGGCTTGAACTCCTTGGGACTCTTCAGGTCGCAGTGGGTGATGCCGGGCACCTCGTCTTCCACCGGGTTTTCCAAAGTGAGAATGTTCACGTCCGGGCGGTTGAGCTCGCGCAGGATGGCATTGAGCGTGGTGGACTTGCCGGACCCGGTCGGGCCAGACATGACGATGATGCCGGCGGGGATTTTCATCACCTTGTTCAGCGCGAACATGGTCTCGTCATCGAAGGCGAGCGTGCCCTTGCCGAGGGTGACGTTGATGTTACTCTTGTCGAGCAGACGCATCGTGATGTGATAGCCCCGGTAAGTCCGGTGGCGCTCGTAGCGGATGTCGATGGGCCGGTGGAAATAGGAAATGGTAAAGCGCCCGGAAATGCCGGGTGACGTGTTCCGGATTTCCGTCGGCAGCCTCATCAAGGCGAGCAGGAAGGCATCTAACCGGTCCTTCAGCTTCATCGGGATTTCGACTTTCGCGCCGATGTCCCCGTCGCAGCGGAACGCATAGTAAAACGATTCCTTTTCCACCTTGAAGTGGATGTCCGAGGTGCGGGTGCGCACGGCGTCCGCCATGATCGTCGCGATGAGCTGCGCCATCGGCTCGGCGTAGTCGGTGGTGACGTCGAAGTCATGGATTCCGTCGTCCATGTCTTCCACGTCGATGGCCTCGAGCTCGGACCTGCTAGGGCCGATGTTGGTGGCGACGGATTCGATGGCCCGACTGATTTCCGTGGCGAGAGTGACGATTTTGACGATCTCCAGATTGGGAAAGCGCGGAGCCAGATATTCCTCAGGCAGCGGGCTCCAGGGATTCGCGATGGCGACGATCAACTTGTCCGGCCCTGAGAGACAGAGCGGGGCAAAGAAGCCACGGGTCATCACCGTGGAATCACAGGTCGCATGGAGCGTACCATCGCAGAACTCAGCGACCTTCGGGAAAAATGGTAGGCCATTGATCTTCGCAATGGCCGCCATGAAACTGAAACGGGTCACCCGATTGGGAACCTGATCCTGCGCGAGGTCCGAGTAGCTAGGGTCGTGCGCTGCCAACTCGCCCATGATGCGGCGGCTGATCAGCTCGTTGAAGGAAATGCCATCGAATTCAATCACAGTTCGAAATGTTTGCGGGTGAGGAAAGTCCAGCTCTCGTATTCAAGCCGGGCGATGGTGACGAAAGGGCGGATGCCGAAGCGCTTGTAAACCTGCTTACCGATTTCCTCTGCTAGAATCGCGGAAGCGATCGGATTCGCGGAGGCGGTGCCGATGGCATCGGTGTCCTCGGCAAAGATCACCGGCGACAGGAGCACGCGGGCGATTTTGTGGATTCGATCAAAGGATTCGTAAAACGCGGACGGAGCGATGAGCTTTCCGCCGAAGGGAATCAGGGGGGTCGAGATGCTCAATCGAGTGGCAACCTTGTTTCCAAGATCCAGAATCGCCGCGCTGATGTGTTCTTCTGCGTGTCCTTGGGCCCTTGCGAGTCCTTCAATGAGATCCGAGGGAGCCTCCCGGGCATGATCCTCGCGGACCTTGGAAATCGCCTGCGAGATTTCTGCGGGAGTCCCGGCGCGGACTTCATGCAGAGCTTCGGCAGTGCGCTGCAGGCAGATCTCCGCGAATTCCCAGAGGTCTCCGCCCTTGGACAGAATCTCCGGTTCTTGAGCTGCTAGAAAAGGGGGGGCCGATTGCATGAATGGGAATGAAGTAGGGCGTGGTGAATTAACAGCGTTTCGGAAAAATCAATGGTCGCAGCCGGTGTCCAGATGACCCGTCAAGGTCACCAGCAAGCTGGGTCTCTTATCGTCTCAGCGTTTATAGCCTCGGCTGGAACGGGGTGTTGTCGTAGCGGCGGGTGGCGCGGTATTCCGGGGAGCTATCTCTTCTGCTCGTGGGTAGTAGGGCGCCTGAGTGGGTTGCAGACCGCGGAGGCTGCGCCTCATATTCGCTTCGTGCGCGGGACCGGGGTTATTCTCATCCACCCAGTCGTGGTCACAATCGATGGCGGTTGCCGCGCGGAAGCGGTTGCTGGCGCTGGCAGTCGAACCGCGTTTGGTGGGGTCGTAGGACGTTGGCGTCACGATAAAGACGAGACTGGTTTTCTCCTTGGTCGCCTCCTTGCTTTTGAAAAAGAAATTAAGGACGGGGATGTCTCCAAGTAATGGAATTTTGGTGCCACTTTTGCTTTCGCTCTCACCGTAAAATCCACCGATGACCAGTGAGTAGCCGTCTGGCACCCGGGCGATCGATTCGATCATCGACTCCGTCACGCGGGGGTATTTGTTACCGGAGAGACTCAGGATTTGTTCGACGATCTGGGCGGAACGCGGGCGGATCTTCATGCGGATGGTTCCGTCAGGCAGCAAGGTGGGGGTGACCACCATGGAGATGCCGATTTCACGGTGCTTTTCCGGGCTCGTGGCGATGGTTGGATCGGCCTGATCGATCGTGTAGCGGACTTCTTCCGTGACGGTTGGGTTGTTTGATCCGGAGGACGCGGTGGTAGTGGTGGTGATGATCGGCACCCGGTCGATGAAGGAAATCGTGGATTGCTCGTTGTCTTCGGTAATGAGGGCGGGATTGGAAACCTGATTGGCGAGGACCCCCTCCGCGAGTGCACGCAGGACGCCGGAGACTTGGAAGGGGCTAAGCACGAGATTCGCATCGGCAAGGCTCGCGACGGCACCGTCACCGCCTTGGATTCCATTGTTCAAGCCGAAGATCGAGTTCAGGTTCGCTGCGGCCGAAATCGTGGTGCCGTCCTTGCCGAGGGAGGTCGCCCAGTTGACACCGGTCCTCTCGGCGGCGGTGCTGTTGACCCGGAGGATCTTGGTTTCGATGATGATCTGGCCCTTTGCCTTGTCGATGCTGTGGAGCATTTCGCGCGCTTGTTCGATGCGGTGCGCAGAGTCGATGATGATGATGGTGTTCGTCTTGGGCTCGAAATTCACGATGCCGGTGCCGGGGCTGAGCATGGGTTTGATCAACTCCTTGATCTGCTCCATGTCGGTGGGGCGCAAATAACGGAGCTGATAGTTAAACTCGACACTCGGCAACTGGCTGAGCTGGGCCTGGGTGAGGGCGTAAATGGTGTTGCCCTTGGTGTGCAGGGAGAGACCGTATTGGAAAGCCAGCTCCTCCATCTGTTGGAGAGGATCTCCATCATTCAAGTGACCGGTGACGAGAAACTCCGGACCTGCGATTTTCGCGTTGTGGAAATATTGGCGGCCAGCGGATTTTGCGAGGAACTGGAAGATGTCATTGAGTCCGGCGTCCTTGATGATGTAGCCCTCATCGGACTTTTGCATTTCCTGCTTCTGCTGCTCAAGCGGAGCAAAGGGCGCGCTGGCTGGAGCCGCGGGGTCACCAGGATTCGACGGTGCGGGTGGCGGCACCGATGGATCCGGGGCAATCGGCAGGCCGGCAACCGGCGGCAGATCCGCTGGAGCTGCTGACTCTGGCAATGAATTCCCGGCAGGCGACAGGGATGGAATATCAGTGGGCATGGCCACCGGTTCGATCACAGGACTGCCCGGAGTTTGGGCATGGAGTAGTCCCGTGGCCAAGAGGGCGGCGGAGATGGAGAGGAAGTTCGCAGCTTTCATAATCGTGATGAGGAGTCGGACGTTAGGTAGATTTTCAAGGCGCGGTCTCGCTGGATTCGAGTTCAA
>JBBQDJ010000317.1:0-5293 GCA_038319595.1 Verrucomicrobiales bacterium | reverse complement strand
GTCGCTTCCGAGAAGGCCTTTCCCGATCTCATCAACCCGGTGCAAATGAACTTCGACACCAAGGGCCGCCTCTGGCTCGCGGTCTGGCCGAACTATCCGGAAACCTCGCCGACCACCAAGGTGTTCGACAAGATCCTCATCGTCGATCTCGACCCGAAAACGGGCAAAGCGACGAAGATTACCACCTTCATCGACGGCCTGAACTGCCCCACCGGTTTCCAGTTCTACAAAGACGGCATCCTGCTCATGCAGTCGCCCGACCTTCTCTGGGTACGCGACACCGATGGCGACGGCAAGGCCGACAAAACCGAGCGCGTGCTCCACGGTCTCGACGCCGCGGACTCTCACCACGAGACAAACTCGATGTGCTACGAACCCGGCGGCGCCGTCTATCTGAGCGACGGTGTTTTCCTCCGCAGCAATGTGGAAACCTTCAATGGTCCTATCAGAAATGTGAATGGCGCGATCTACCGCTACGAACCGCTGAGCGGGAAATTCATGCGCCACGTACCATACAACTTCATGAACCCGCACGGTCGTGTCTTCGATTACTGGGGTAACGACCTGATCACCGATGCCACCGGTAACGCCAACTATTTCGGCCCGGCCTTCAGCGGCCATCTCGACACCGGCGCGCATCCGGACATGGAACAATTCTGGAACCGCCCGTCGCGCCCGTGCCCGGGCACCGCGATTCTAACAAGTCGTCATTTCCCGGATGACTGGCAAGGACTCTTCCTCAACACCAATGTGATCAGCGTCCAGGGAATCTTCCGCGCGAAGATTTCCGAGGAGGGATCCGGCATCAAAGGGGAAACCATCGAGAACCTCATCACTGCAGACATTTCGAAGGCCCCGAATTTCCGTCCGTCCGGCATCACCGTCGCTCCAGATGGATCGCTTTATTTCATGGACTGGTCGCAAATGCTCATCGGCCACCTCCAACACCATTTGCGCGATCCTAACCGGGACCACCAACATGGCCGTCTCTATCGGATCACCTACGAGGGCCGCCCCTTGCTGGTGCCGAAGAAGATCGATGGCGAGCCGATCCTCGCGCTGTTGGAACTGCTGAAGGAACCCGAAAACGACGTCCGCCTGCGGGCAAAAATCGAGCTTGGAAAACGCGAGGCGAAAGAAGTCACCGATGCCACGATGAACTGGGTGAAAGCCCTCGATCCCAAGGATCCGAAATATGAGCACAACCTGTTGGAAGCACTCTGGGTCCACCAGTGGCAAAACGTCGTGAATCTGCCGCTGTTGGAACGCGTCTTCAAATCAACGGATTTCCGCGCCCGTGCGCAGGCGGTCCGGGTCATCGGCTACTGGCGCGACCGCGTGCCCGGGGCAGTGGCCATGGTTAAGGCCGCCGCCGGCGACGAGGCTCCACGAGTCCGTCTGGAAGCAGTCCGCGTCGCGAGCTTTTTCCGCGAGACCGCTGCTGCGGATGCCGCACTAACCATCCTCAAGCACCCGACCGACTACTACCTCAACTACTGCTTCAAGGAAACCATGCGTCAGCTCAAGCCATGGTGGCAGACGGCCGTCGCCGATGGGAAGGAAATCGCCTTCGACAATCCGGCTGGCATCGCATTCCTGTTGGACTCTGTTAGCAACGAGAACCTCGTCAAACTCCCTAAATCCTTGGTCACCCTCACCGCGATGCTCACCCGTCCGAATGTCGCGCTGGAGCAACGGGCCATGGCCCTCAGCGAGTTGGCGAAAATGAAAAAGACCTCAGCCACCGAAACGCTCCTCGGCCTTCTCACCAGCCCCACCGACAAGGGGAAAAACGGCATGGGTGACTTGTGCTCGATGTTGCTCAAACAAACTCCCGCCGATCTCAAAGCTTCCCGCGCCGCCATCCAGAAGCTCGCCACCGCAGGAGACTCGGACATCGTTAGACAAAATGCGATCGCAGCGCTCATCACGGCCGACGGTTCGATGAACGCGGCATGGGAGGGCTCGAAGAATTCCCCGCAAGCCCTCGCCGTCTTTCTCAACGCCTTGCCACTGGTGCCCGACGCGAACCTGCGTGGCAGCGCGTTCAACGTGGTGAAAAGCCTGCTCACGAAGCTTCCCGAGAGCATCACATCTGCGGATCAGAACGATTCGATCGGGCGTTTTGTGAGGATCGCCCTTCCGCGGAAAGGCACCTTGTCGATCGCTGAAGTGCAAGTTTTGCGCGGTAGTAAAAACATCGCTGGCTCCGGCAAGGCATCACAACAGAGCACCTCCAACAGCGGAGATGCCGCACGTGCCATCGATGGTAAAACCGACGGAACCTTCAATGCGAACTCCGTCACCCATACCGATGAGAACGTCGCCAATCCCTGGTGGGAGCTGGACCTTGGATCCGAACAATCCATTGACTCGATTGTGATTTGGAACCGCACCGATGAGGAACTTGGAAATCGATTGGAAGGCTTCGACCTAACAATTTTGGATGCCGACCGTCGCGAGGTTTTCAAGAAATCCGCAAATCCAGCGCCCAAGGAATCCGCGACTCTTGCCATCCGGAGTGATTCCAGCGGCACCATCCGCCGGGCTGCGATCCGGGCCTTCGCAGGGCTGGACAAGGATCCGCAGGCGGTCGCTGCGGAACTCACTACGTTGATTCGGAACAACGACCAAGTCCCCACCGCCGCGCAGGCGATTTCCAAGCTTCCTGAAAACGTCTGGTCCAAGGAACGAGCCGCCGTCGCGGCCAAAGGCATCGTCGATTGGGCGCGCACCGTCCCGGCCAACGATCGCACCTCGAAGGAATACACCGACACGATCCTCGTCGCGAACAAACTCATCGCCATGCTGCCTCCGGAACAGGCCGCCGCAGCGACGCGGGCACTGGGCGATCTCAACGTGAAAACCTTCACCATCAAAACCGTCCGCGAACAACTCCGCTACGATACCGCCCGTCTCGTGGTAGAAGCCGGCAAGCCGTTCCAAGTGATCTTTGAAAACCCGGATGCCATGCCGCACAACCTTGTTTTCGTGATGCCCGGCACCATGCAAGACGTCGCCATCGCCGTGCAAACCCAAGCCCCCGACAAGCTCGACTCGAAAGGCCGCGCCTATGTCATCGAAGGGGACGCCCGGATCATCGACGCCAGCAAGCTCATCGAAGCGGGAAAATCCGAAACCCTCCATCTCACTGCGCCCACTGCTGAAGGAACCTATCAGTATGTCTGCACCTTCCCTGGCCACTGGGCCATTATGAAGGGCGAGATGATCGTCACCAAGGATGTGAAGGCCTATCTAGCAGCACACCCGGAGAAGTGAGCCATCAGTAGGCCGGATTGATCTCGACGAAGTCTGCAGATTTCCCGGTCGGGATCTCAAGAATGCCAGGCAAAGACCCGGGACGATCCGGTCCGGTCTCCGACGGGATTAGGGTCATGACTGTGATCCCGTCAGCGGATGTCCGGGTCTCCTGCTTCTGATCCGAGTCCACCTGGCCATCCGCCGTGAAAAAGCGGATGGGGGTATTCTCACTCCAGAATGGGTCACGCTGGCCCTTCCCACGATCCAGCGTGAGGAGGATCTTGCCACCCTCCCGCTTCACGGAAATTTGTTTCCAGCCATTTGGAGGACCCGGGAGGAAACGTTTGGTTTTCTCAAACAAGGGCAGAGTGGCAGGATCAGATTCCGCATTTCCGATGGGCAGGGTGATAGAGAACGGCACATTCATTGCAGGATGGCAGGTCTTGCCGCAGCACATCCACGAAATCCGGGCGGTGATTTGTACGGATGCTTCGGTGAGTTTTTCCGGCGGCGTGAGTGGGATCAGCAGCAGAGTTTCTCCTTCATACCCTTGCGCATCATGACCCGCCATTTTCACCACCTGCGGCGCTGGCCATTGGATTTCCCCGGCGCGGAAGCCGGGCGGCAGGTCCCACTCGACCGAGGTCGCAAGGCCGACGATCCCCGGGTTTTTCCAATAAGTGTGCGAGCCGGGCGGATGGATCAAATGGATTCCGAGTAAAAACGGTTTGCCGGGAGCGATGCTCCGCGTTTCAGAAATGAGGCTGACGGCCAGCGGCTTTTCGGCCTCGTCGGCCCGCAGCAGACAAGGCAGCAAAAGAGCGGTGAGCAATCCGGTGAAACGCATGGAGCGGTCGATACGCCGCTGAAGACCGGTTGGTTTCAGATTTCGCGATGGCAGTTTGGAACTTCTCCCCCGTTCACCCCAAGGCTCAATGCGCGGCGCGGATGCGGACGAAGCGTTTTCCGTGAGTGATCGCGGGATCGGGATCGCGGGCCTCCAGCAGGAACGGTGTGTTGGACAGCAGCGTGCCGGGTATCCAGTTCGTGAGGTCGGAGCTGTATTCGATCACTGGCATGGCGTCGCTCGGTGAAGGTGCCCGCGGAACGCGCAAGTTCCAATACGTCGTACCACCGATGGAGATGAAAAACGGCGTTCTGGCAGCGGCAGAAGTCGGGAAATCCGGAGAGAGCCCGAGCGCGTATTCGATCACGTCCGGGATCTGGTCGCCATCCCGGTCAAGAGTCGCAGTCGCGCTGCCCACATTGACACTGACGATCGCAGGTGCCCAAGCATCGACGTAATTTCCAGAATCGCTGGCGGTGAAAAGGAACGAATCAGGTCCTAGAAATCCGGATTCAGGGAAGTAAGTGGCCACCTTTCCCGAGAGCGCCACCGACCCGTGCGCCGGTTGGCGGATGATACGGAAGAGCCGGTTGTTGCCGTTGGTTGTTAGATCGATGCTGGCACTGCCGCCCGCAGGGACCTACAATGAGGCGTTCGACACGACCGGTGCGGTGTGGGTCGAGGGATCGCTTTGATTAGCTCCATTGTGGCAGTCATAGCAACTCACCTCGCGACCGGCGGTGAAGGTGCGGACTCCAAATTTCGTGCTGATCGGATGATCGACAAACACGCGGGAAAGCGGAGTGCCACGGTCATCGGAACCATGACAATTCCGGCAAGTGGCGATGCCGAGCGAGCGTACGGTGTCGGCATGATCCTGAGCCCAACGAGTGTCGGTGGAATGCATGCCATGCGGGCCGTCGATGACCGTGCGCGGCATGGTATTGTGGCAGGCGGTGCAACTTGCTAAAACTCCAGCGTGACCTTGGAGTTTTTCGTTTTGCAGATTGTCATTGCGATGAAGTGCGGGGAACTCGGCGTGGGTGGAACCGTGGCAGGCACTGCATTGTAGATCGCCATGACCTTTTGAAAACCGATAGAGCGAAATGCCCGCCGCCGGTGTGTCCGGATTGCTCGCGAAAACGGGATTCAACGGAGTTCTAACCACTCCAGCGCTGTCAAAAA
>JBBQDJ010000316.1:0-5317 GCA_038319595.1 Verrucomicrobiales bacterium | reverse complement strand
GCCATCCTGCCGCCGATGCGCGCGGTCAAAATGTTAGAAGCCTGGTTCACCCAAGGCTCGGCGGGTGGGAAATTCTGCGACGCCTATTTCCCAAACGCGGAAGTGCTGATCATCGGCCATTTCCACCGTGAGGGCTGTTGGAAAACCAAGGGCCGCCGGGTGATCAACACCGGCTCCTTCACCAGCCCCGGCCGCGCGCATTGGGTGGAATGGAACCAGGGCTGGCTGAGCCGCGGACTGATCCATGAAAGCCCGGAAGCCTGCCGCAAAGGCGTCGCGATCGACGTCTGGCACTGGTGCTGACGACTTTCAAATTTCCAAATCGCGAAACAGTCACGGATCCACCGTGGACACCGCCCGCCTGCTGACTACCCTTCCGCTCATGAACGCTCGCATTTTGATTTTCGGTTTTCCGCTGGTGGTTCTGAGTTCCTGCGCCTCGGACGAGGTGCGCACCGGGCCGAAGCCACCTCCCGCAGCAGCGGAGTGGACCCCCGCGGATCCGACCACTTTAAAAATTTCCGCACGGGAGGTTCCCGGTGGTCTGGACATTTCAGAAAAAGGAAAACTCATCTCCCAGCTGCGATCCGCCGCGCCCATTGAACGCTGGGTGTTTGTGAAAAATGGCCGGGACATCGTCGTCAGATGCAGCAACGCAGCAGGCCCCGCGACGATCGAGATTTATGATAGCCGCACCGCCATCCGCAGAGCTTCGATCGCGGTCGATCAAGTGATCGACGGTCGCCCGGCCTGGGCCACCTGCCTCGCGGACTCACCACCTGGGCCGATCCCAGCGGACCGCAGCGGCGAATAAAAACTGGTACACGAGGACGGGATCGAACCGCCGACCAATCCGGTGTAAGCGGACCGCTCTACCGCTGAGCTACTCGTGCACGGCAGGGCGGCAAGCTGCCCGGAGATTTCCAGAAGATCAAGCCCCGAGTGTTGCAAGCTTGCGGGCGGGGCGCGGCGGTGGTTTGTTCCGGCTACGAATGCATTTGCGCCTCTCCGATCAAGAACTCGCCACGCTGGTGGAAATGGTTAGCCTCGCTGCCAACGTGGCTTCGTGGAATCAGAAGGAAACCTCCAACGACCAGGTCGCGGCCTTCGAGAATCTGGAGAGCAAGATCCTGGAAAAAGCCGGCCACTCCGGCCTGGGCGACTGGATCGAGTTCGACGAGGAAAGCCAGCGCTTCCGGGTGAAGGCAGAGCGCGAGGAAACCTTGTTCTATCACGAGTGCTACGAGGAATTCCGCAACGAGAGTTTCTGGGATGAGCTGGCTGTTAGGCTCGCCGACCGCGATCTCGCCCGCGCCATCGGTTTCGCGGAGTGGGAGAAACTCAGCGAGGAAGACCGCCGCGCTCGCACCGTGGCGTGGGAAAAGCGCTACTGGGAGGAGTTCTCCAAACGCGGTGTAGAGCGGGTGACCGTCATCACCCCGCCCACCGAAGGGTGAGGAGAGAATCAAGAGAAGAAATAGGTCTGATAGGTCCCATTAGCCCTATCGGAAGAAGATCTGCGATTTAAGAAGAACGAACAAATGCCAAACACCTCATTTCTTCTCTGAACTCTGGCCTCTAAAATCTCAACCCGGCATCATATAACCTAACAACGCGCCGAGTCGATCGCGCAGCTTTGTCCGAGGAACGATCGCATCGATCAAGCCGTGCTCCAGCATGAACTCCGAGGTCTGGAAACCGGTCGGCAAGGTCTGATGGGTCGTTTCATTGACCACCCGCGGGCCGGCGAAGCCAATCATGCACTTCGGTTCGGCGAGATTGATGTCGCCGATGGTGGCGAAGGAGGCGGTGACGCCACCGGTGGTCGGGTGCGTAAAAAGCGAGATGTAGGGCAGCTTCGCTTCTGATAGGCGGGCGAGCGCGCCGCAGGTCTTAGCCATCTGCATCAACGAGAGCATGCCTTCCTGCATCCGCGCGCCGGAGGAGGCGGAAACGATGATGACCCCGCGTTTCTCCGCGACCGCCATCTCAATGGCGCGGGTGATTTTTTCCCCGACCACCGATCCCATGGAACCGGCGAAGAACTTGAAATCCATGACGGCGATCATCGCCTTATGGCCATCGATGGCGAGGCGCCCGGAAATGACGGCATCATCCAGTCCGGTCTTCTCGCGCAGGGCTGCCGTTTTTTCCGCGTAGCCCGCGAATCCGAGGGGATTGGCGGAAATCAGGCCCACTTCCGTTTCTTCGAAGGTCCCGGGATCCGCCAGCATCACGATGCGCTCGCGTGAATCGATGAGGAAATGGTGGCTGCAATGCGGACAGACATGGAGGTTCTGTTGGAGTTCGAGCGCGTGGATCAAGGCGTCACAGTCCGGACACTTGGTCCAGTGGCCTTCTGGCATGTCTTCGCGGCGGTCATGTCCGCGCAGGCGGGGTTTGCTGAATATGCCCATGGGATTTGGAAATTTGCTGACTGGAGGCTAACGGCCACGGCGGTAACCGGATGCCCACAACGTTAGCGAGAGCGATGGAACACGACAATCCCCATTTGAAGGATCTGCCTCAGAAGTCGGAGAATAAAGTCGGAGAATAAAGGTTGCTATTTTTTCCCAAAGGCACCAAAAACTGCCGCGAGAAATAATAAGCATTTCCGAATCATTTCATGAATACCCAGCGATTTGTCAGTGGTTCGTCAGTTGTCTTGGTGGCATGGCTCGGAGCAACCTTCTTCAATGAAGTTCCTTCCCAAAGGTATCCGAAACTCGACAAAACCCCTGCGACGGCTGGCTTGGGAACCAAGAATGAAGCTCCCTTGGAAGCCACTGCGGCGAAACTGCCTCCGTTTCAGGTTTCTGCCTCGCATTGATCCGAGAAGCCCATCAGCCTCACCGGCATGGCAGAAGAACCGATCATTTGCGACAACAAGCCGCTGGCACTCGAGGTCGAGGCGGGAACTTACTGGTGGTGCGCCTGCGGGCGCTCAGGTCACCCGCCCTTCTGCGATGGATCTCACAAGGGCACTGGCCTGCAACCGGTGAAGTACGATGTCGCCGAAAAGAAAACGATTTGGTGGTGCCAGTGCAAACACATGGCGAACCCACCCCTCTGCGACGGCTCGCATAAGAATCTTCCGAAGCCGGACTGACGGTGGTGATCCCCGCTCAGTAGTCGGCAAACTCAGATAGACGAATGGCTACGTCAACAAATGCGGGGACCTGCTTTGACAAGACGCAGCCTGCTGGCTATCCAAGTCCATGCGGTCATTGATCAAACATGTTCTCAAACGAGCCGAACCTGCCGATGACCTGCACGTCGCCGGTTGGGTGCGCACCCGGCGGGATTCCAAGGCATTTTCCTTCCTCGAACTCAACGACGGCAGTTGCCTCGGCAATCTCCAGATCGTCGCCGATTCAGGGATCCCTGGCTACGGGGAGATCGCCAAAATGAGCACCGGCGCTTCCGTCGAAATTCACGGCAAATTGATCCCCTCGCCCGCGGCGGGACAGACTTGGGAGATGCAGGCGACTTCCTTGAAATTGATCGGCGAAGCACCCGAGGATTATCCGCTTCAGAAAAAGGGCCACACCACGGAGTTTCTCCGCAGCATCGCCCATCTCCGCCCAAGGACCAATCTCTACGGTGCCGTTTTCCGCATGCGCAGCCGGATGGCCTACGCCGTTCACAAGTTTTTCCAGGAACGGGATTTCATCTACGTCCACACGCCCATCATCACCGCCAGTGACTGCGAGGGTGCCGGCGAGATGTTCCGCGTCACCACCCTGCCTGACGACAAGACCTCGAGGGTGGAGGAGGATTTCTTCGGTAAACGCGCTTTTCTAACCGTCAGCGGCCAACTCGAAGGGGAGACCTTCGCCTGCGCACTTTCTAACATTTACACCTTTGGTCCCACGTTCCGCGCCGAGAATTCCAACACCTCGCGCCATGCTGCGGAGTTCTGGATGATCGAGCCGGAAGTCGCGTTCTGCGATCTCGAGGGCGACATGGATCTCGCAGAGGCACTCGTGAAATATTTGGTGAGAGAGGCGCTGGAAAACAGCGAGGGTGATTTGTCAATTTTCGAAAAATTCGTGGATAAAGGACTCCGCGAGCGGCTTGAATTCGTCGCCAGTCGCCCCTTCGAACGGATCACCTACACGGCGGCTGTCGAGTTGCTCAAGGCCAGTGGCAAGACTTTCCAATACCCGGTAGAATACGGCCTGAACCTTCAGTCGGAGCACGAACGCTGGCTGACGGAAGAGTATTTCAAGAAGCCGGTCACCGTCTTCAACTACCCCAAGGAAATCAAACCCTTCTACATGCGCCTCAACGACGACAACAAGACGGTCACCGCCATGGATGTGCTCGTTCCCGGGATCGGCGAGATCGTCGGTGGCAGCCAACGCGAAGAACGGCTTGATGTCTTGTTAGCAAATTTTGCCCACCACGGACTCGATCCCGAAGCCTACGGATGGTATGCGGATCTCCGCAAATACGGCAGCGTCCCCCATGCCGGATTCGGGCTGGGCTTCGAACGCATGTTGATGTTCGTCACCGGCATCCCGAACATCCGCGATGTGATTCCGTTCGCGAGAACTCCCGGGAACTGCGAGTTCTAGTGTCGCATGAAATTCCGAATGGCGGATGAGCGGCACAAGGCAAGTTTGAGGCGAACCGCTTAGGACTGCGGGGACATGTCACCGCTTTCTCACTGGCCGACATGTCGGCCAGTGGAAAAGCTCCGACGTGTCGGAGCACTCCGAAGAATTGACTGCGTGAGAACGAAGACCCAACAGGATTCCAGCTGTGAAAGAGATGTCTATTCAGCTTCCCGGTTTCTCCTCCGTAGCAAAACGGGCGGACTGAAGTCCGCGCTCCAGTTGGAGAGATCAAACCAATCTCACCGCGTGCTTTTTAGAAAGCTTCAGCACGTCTCCGGCAGCGGGTGACACCGCCGCGTTCGGATCGGTGAGCTTCTCGCCGTTGAGCTGAACAGAGCCGGTCGTGATGAATTGTTTTTTCAGCTCGCCGTTGGATTTTCCCAGTGCGAAGGCGGCCTGGAAGGCGTGGGCGGTGAGGCTGAGCACGGTGAGATCGGCGGGGAGATCCGTGAGGAAAATCTCCGGGAGCTCGGCGGCGGCGAGGTCTTTTTTCGAGAAGCGCGTGTCCCAGTCGGCGCGGGCGGCGGGGCCGGCTTCGGGTCCGTGGTAGCGGCTTGTGAGTTTCTCGGCGAGGGACTTCTTGGCATCCATCGGGTGACCAGCGGGATCGCGGGCCTCACCTAACAGCAGCAGGTAGTAGCGGTCCATCAGCTCGTCGGAGACACTCATGAGCTTGCCGAACATGTCTTGCGGCG
>JBBQDJ010000315.1:0-5319 GCA_038319595.1 Verrucomicrobiales bacterium | reverse complement strand
GGCCCTTCGATTTGGCTCCGGAAACGGTCAGTTTGCGGCCCATAAACGGCTGGTCGTGAAGCACTTCCACGGCACGCATCGCCTCATCCATGTGGAGCATTTCAACGAAACCATAACCTTTCGAGCGATGGGTGCTGCGATTGTAAACGATCTCGACGTTGCGCACTCCGCCGATGCCCTTGAAGAGCTCCTGCAGGTCTTGTTCGCTGACGTCATAGGACAGGTTGCCCACGTAAACGCGGGTGGATTCGACGCTTTTCGGGTCACCACCGCGCGGGCGGTCGTTGTCGCGAGGTGCACGTTCCTTGCGTGGCGGGCGGTCACCTTCGGGACGCTTTTCACGCGGCTCGCGGGGTGGACGGCTGTCACCTTCGCCGGAGCGGGCGTTGCGGGTGTTGGATTTCGGAGCCCGTTCACCGCTGGGAAACGGGGTGGACTCGGGCCTGCTATCGGATTTCGGTTTGCCGACGGCCGGCGCGGCCGGCGCGGGCTGACGATCATAGCGGGAGGGCGGGGTCGGTTCCTTGTAAAGACCGACGACCTTGAGGAGCTTCTGCCATAGCGTCAGCTTGGCCGGAGCATATTTGCGCGGAGCGGGGGCCTGGGGGCGGAATTCCTCCTTGCGGTCACCGGCATTGCGGCGGCCTTGCGAGCTGCCGCGATCGTTGCGGGAATCGCGGCCACCGCGATCTCCGCCGCTGCTGGAGCGGTTTTCGTTGTTGTTGTTGCGATTGCGGCTGGAGCCTCCGCGTGAGCGGCGGCGACGACTGTCTCCCGGATTGTGGGAATCTTGTGTTGCGTTTGACATGGTGTCAGTGGGGTCATGGTTTCAGGCGGCCCGGCGCGGCGGATTTCGAAAAATCCGGCAATGCTGGAAGGACCTCGTGCTGACCGACATGGCTCCGACGATCCGGCTTTTTGGTGCCGGGGGGGAAGCTCCGCAGCTTGCGGAAGGAGACTTCACCCGTGTGTCGGAGACAGCCGGCTTGCGCCGCCGCCCGTGAGGCAGGTGTTCCGGTTTTCCTCAGTCGCAGGCCGATTTCACGTCCCGGAGAAAAGGGGTGAATCTGTAGGCACTCGGCCGGATGCGGGCATTGGAGGTAGGAAATACCTGCTCGCCGGTAAAACTACGGCTTTTTGGAGGGATGGCAAGACTGGAACCGATCTCGCCCGGATTTAACCCAAGCCGGTGCCACCCGACCGTCGGCTAGACCTCGGCCGGAGTGATTTTTGGAATCGCCGCAAGTGCTTCCTCGATGCGCGGATTGACGCGGCTTTCGACGGTTTCCATGCCCACGCGGATGGCGTTCCGCACGGCCAGCGAGGTGGAGGATCCGTGGGCGATGATCACCACGCCGTTGACGCCGAGCAGCGGGCTGCCGCCATAGGTTTCATAGCTGCTTTTTTCCTTGAGCGCCTTGAAAGCGCCTTGGGCGAGCATCGCTCCAGCGATACGCAGGGGATTGCCTTGGATCTCGGTTTTCAGCCATTTCGAGACGGCCTTGGCGGTGGCCTCGATGGTTTTGAGCATGATGTTGCCGACGAATCCATCGCAAAGAACGACGTCGAGCTCGGTTTCGAAAAGATCGCGGCCTTCGACGTTGCCGACGAAGTTGATGCCGGGGGTCTGCTTGAGGAGCTTGAAGGTCTCCTTGGTGAAAGTGGTGCCTTTTTCGTCCTCCTCGCCATTGGACATGAGGCCGACCTTCGGGTTTTTCACGCCCAACACGCCACGCGCGAAGGCGGTGCCCATGATGGCGTAGGCCACGAGGTGCTCGGGCTTGGCTTCGGGATTCGCGCCGGCATCGAGGATGTGGCAGATGCCGTATTCGTTGGGCAGGGCGGAGGCGATTCCGGCGCGATCGACGCCGGGCAGGGTGCGGAGTTTCAGAGTGGCAGCGGCGACCGCTCCTCCGGTGTTGCCTGCGGAAACGAAGGCATCGGCGCGGCCGTCCTTGACCATCTCCATGGCGACGTTAATCGAGGAAAGCTTCTTACGGCGCACGGTTTTCGCGCCGGGTTCGGCCATCCCGATGACTTCGGGAGCGTGGACGATGCTGACGCGCGGGTCGTTGAGATCGAGCCCTTGTTGATGGCATTCCTTCTCAAGAACCTCCTGGATGCCCACCAAGTAGAGGTGTTGCAATTTCGGATAATAACGCAGCGCGTCGATGGCTCCTCCGATATTGACAGCGGGGGCTTGGTCCCCACCCATGGCGTCCAGGGCGACTTTCATGCTGAATTGGAATTCCGAATAAGGTGAAACGAGTGACAAAACAACTACGAAAAATTACCGCCACGAGTGAACCCGGGCGGCAATCAAAGGGGGCAGGAAATCACCGGCTTCAGAGAGCCTCGACTTCCAGCACCTGGCGGCCGCGGTAGTAACCACAGGACGGGCAGGCAATGTGCGATGGCACTTTGCTGCTGCACTCGGGGCAGCTCTTGAAGATCGGTGCGCGCCAGCGGGTTGCGCCACGGCGCATTTTTTGGCGGCTTTTGGATTGGCGGCGTTTTGGTACGGCCATGGTCGTAGTATAGTTAAGGTTGGTCCTTGAGGTCCTTGAGGATGTCGAGAGCAGACCATCGGTCGTCGCTTTCGGCGCGGGGCGGAGTGGGTAGCCCATCTTCCGCAGGCTTGTCCACTGATAAATATCGGGAATCGATTTCACATTTCTGCGGCACGTCCCCTTCCTCGCATCGCGGGTCCACCGGGAAATTGATCAGCACCTCCTCCCGCAGGGCCTCAGTCGCGTCGATCTCCCCTTCCCGCTCGATCTCGATGGAGACGGCGGCGTCCTCGATACGGATAGTTTGGATAAAGGGATGGAGGGTCCGGACACAGGTGAATTCAAAGGGCGTGGAAAGCATTCCCGTCAACAACAACTCGGAACCGAAGCGTTGCACCCAGACATCATACTCGAGCGGTCCCACCGGTTGTGCGTCACCCACCGGCAGATCGAAAATTTCCTTGGGAAGCTCGCCCGAGTGCCCCTTTCCTTCGTCGGGAAGGTTCGCGAGATCGATCATCAATCGTCCTTTCATGCGCAGAATGTAACCTGCCCGCTTGCTCCGCCAAGTCGCAATTATTTCCGACGGCCAATCGGTATTTCCACTCGTCAGCGGCCGATGGCGCGATAGTTTCGCCCGCATCATGCCTATCGACATTCCCCTGCTCGCCCGTATTTGTGAAGCTCCCGGCGCTCCGGGATTTGAAAAGGAAATCCGCAACCTCGTCCTCGCCGAACTCAAAGGCCTCGCCGACGACGTCCGAGTCGACAACATGGGTAACGTCATCGCCTTGAAAAAAGGTAAGTCGGCCGCGAAGAAATCCATGGCCGCCGCCCACATGGACGAGATCGGATTCATTGTCACCCACGTCGACGACAAGGGCTTCGTCCGCTTCAATCCCGTCGGCGGATTCGACCCAAAGACTCTCACCTCGCAACGCGTCATCATTCACGGTCGCAAAGATCTGATGGGCGTCATGGGCTCCAAACCCGTCCACATCATGACGCCGGAAGAGAAGAACAAGGCCGTCAAAATCACCGATTTCTTCATCGATACCGGCATGACCAAAAAAGAGGTCGATAAAATCGTGGCCGTTGGCGATTTCGTCACCCGCTTTTCACCACTCATCGAGTTGGGTGACTGCGTAAACGTCAAATCCCTCGATAATCGCGCCTCCGTCTTCGTCCTCATCGAGACTCTCCGCGAGCTCAAGACATCCAAGCGCAAGCCCGCCTACGACTTCTACGCCGTTTTCACGGTCCAGGAAGAAGTCGGCCTGCGCGGTGCCCAGGCCTCCGCCCTCCAAATCCAACCGGATTTCGGCTTCGGCCTCGATACCACCATCGCCTATGACGTGCCGGGATCCACCCCGCAGGAGCGCTGCACGGCCCTCGGCGAGGGCGCTGCCATCAAGCTGATGGACTCCTCCGTCATCTGCGATTACCGGATGATCGAATTCATGAAATCCGCCGCAAAACGCCATAAAATCAAGTGGCAGCCGGAAATCCTCGCTGCTGGCGGCACCGACACCGCCAGCCTCCAGCGCATGGTCGCCGGTGGATCCATCGCCGGAGCGGTTTCCATCCCGACGCGCCACATCCACCAGACCATCGAATCCTGCCACAAGGAGGATCTCGCCGCCTGCATTCTGCTCCTCGCCGCCTGCGTCTGCGAACTGGACCAGCACGACTGGAAATTCTGATTCGGCCCCTCCTTCCACTCCTCAGCCGCATGATTTCATCAAAAATCATGCGGCTTTTTCATACCCGGAATACCGATTCCCCGGAAGCGGCCTGCTGGAAAAATATTTTACATTTCCTTACCAATAACTTGCGTCGATTCGACCGCCTCGCGGTCTGATATTTCACAAAAATTAAGGAATTTTTTCAAATTCTCTGACAGTCCGGTTTTGCTAACAGGTAGAGTGATTTTTCTTCACCCCAAGACCTGCCCGCCGGTTCCACCAGGCATCGTCGCAAGCCCTAGATCCTGCTCACTTTTTACATCGTAAACACCTCACTCAAAACACCACATCTTGTATTGTGAATAATTTGTGGATACTACATGAGCAAAATCGGTTTGACCCGGCCCATCGATTGCTGGCAGTCTCCGCAACGCTGCGCCTTCCCGCAGAAGACAAGTTCGCCCACATTTCAAGTTCGTCAAACACCATGTCCGCCATCACCGCACCCGCCGCCACCACCACCGTCTCCCTCGGAAACAAAACCTTCACCCTCGACCGCGAAAAAGCCGAACTCGCCTATGCCGGCAAGCGCGTCATCAACGGCAAGGAAACCATGTTCTTCAACATCCTCCCGCTGAAATACCAGTGGGCGTATGACCTCTACAAGACGATGAAGAACAACCATTGGGAGCCTGAGGACGTCACCATGCAGAAAGACGTCGAACAATGGCGCTCCGATGAGATTTCCGATGTCGAGCGCTGGATCATCAAAATGGGCATCGGCTACTTTTCCGCCGCAGAAGGCATCGTCGGTGACAACGTCCTCCACGTCGTCCGCGAAGTCGTCACCGCCCCCGAGCTTAAGTTAGTGTTAGGCCGCCACGCCCACGAGGAAAACATCCACGCAGACAGCCTCGTTTACATGATTTCCTCGCTCGGCATCAATCCGCACGAATGCGAAGCGATGTTCGAAGACGTGCCATCTATCACCGCGAAAAACAACTTCGTCTGCAGCAACAGCAAAGCCCTCCGCCGCGACATCGACCTCACCATCACGGAAAACAAGCAGGCGCTCGCAAAAAACATCTTCATGTTCGGCCAGATCATGGAGGGCACCCAGTTCT
>JBBQDJ010000314.1:0-5351 GCA_038319595.1 Verrucomicrobiales bacterium | reverse complement strand
CATTTCCTCGACACCGCAGTCATGACCCACGCCTTTGCCATCGGTTATGACTGGTTGTGGGATGAGTGGACGCCCGCGCAGCGAGAAACTTTGCGCCATGCCATTGTCGAGTTGGGACTGAAGCCCGCTTTGAAGGTCTATGAAAGCAATCGCGGTTGGCCCAAGGTGGATTACAACTGGAACCAGGTCTGCAATGGTGGCATCGGCTTAGGCGCGCTGGCCATCGCCGACGAGGAACCGGAATTGGCCGGCAAGATCCTCTCGCAGGTCATGGCCAGTCTGCCGATTGCGATGAAGGCCTACCTCCCGGACGGCGGTGGATCGGAGGGCGTGACTTACTGGACCTTCGGCAGCGTCTACAACGTCCTGCTGCTCGACTCGCTGGAAACCGCCCTGGGAACGGACTTCGGCCTGAGCGATGTGGGTGGCCTGCGCCAGAGCGGAGACTATCAGATTTATCTTTCGGGGACGAAACGGATGAGTTTTGATTTTTCCGACTGCAGCCTGACTGCGGTTTCCACGGCCCAACATTTCTGGATGGCCAAAAAATACGGCATCCCACGATACGCCTGGTTTCGCTATGCAGCCCTGCGTGACAGCGGCCGGGGAGATCTCATGGATCTGATTTGGTACGATCCAGATGCCAAGGATTTCGACTTCAAAGGCATGCCGCTGGACCGCCATTTCCGGGGGGCGGAAGTAGCCTCCATGCGCGACTCGTGGGTCACTGGCAAGGGATTCATCGCCGCGCTGCAGGGCGGTTCGACCGGCGGCAGCCACCGTCATCTGGATCTGGGCAGCTTCATTCTTGAGGCGGAGGGCATCCGCTGGGTCATCGATTCAGGAAAGGAGCAAGAGACCTATCAGAAACATGTCAACCATGTTGACCGTTGGGATTTCTATCGGACGCGTGCCGAGGGACATAATACACTAGTCTTCAACCCAGGTCCCGGAACGGATCAAAGTGTTGAGGGCAGCGCCTCGTTCGGCTCGTTTGTTTCCCAGCCGGAACAAGCAACAGCAACCATTGACCTAACATCCGCCTACAATAAAAGCGCCAGCAGGGTGATCCGCTCCTTCAAGCTGACCCGCGGCAAGGAATTCGCCGTCGCGGACGAGATCACCTGCCCCGCTCCAACGGAGATCTGGAGCTATTTCCACACCATGGCGGATATCACGCTCGGCAAGAACAAGCGATCCGCCACCCTGAGCCAGGGCGGGAAGTCCATTCGCGTAAGTCTCGATTCACCCACAGAGGCCGTGTTCGAGATCCTGCCAGCGGAACCGGGACCCAAATCTCCAAATCCCAAGAAGCAGGCATCTAACGAAGGCCGCCGCAAGCTGGCGGTCCATCTCAAGGGAATCGAGTCCACTCGCATCGTGGTTCGCTTCGAACTTTGATTTCGTCGGCAAATTAAAATCCACTAACAACCCAATCTAACTCATGAAACTCAGCACCTTCCTCGCCCTCCTCCTTTTCCCCGTCACTCTCTTCGCCCAAGCCGGTAAGCCCGAAGCTGGTGGTGAGAAACGTAAGGCAGACCCGTCGCTCGCGGCAGTCACCGACACGCCCGGACTCCCGCGCGTGCTGATCATCGGCGATTCCATCTCCATGGGCTACACCGTCCCCGTGCGCGCACTGCTCGCTGGCAAGGCGAACGTCCACCGCATCCCACAAAATGGCGGCTCCACCCAGACCGGCCTCGACAATCTCGCCAAGTGGATCGGCAACGGAAAATGGGATGTCATTCACTTCAACTGGGGCCTCCACGACCTCAAGCATTGGGCGAACAACAAGCTCGATGACGCTGCACCGGTGGTCGCCACCACCGAGGTTTACGAGAAGAACCTGCGCGACCTCGTGAAGAAGCTCAAGGCCACCAACGCGAAACTCATTTGGGCCAATACGACGCCCGTCCCCGCTGGCACGGTGGGCCGCGTGGCGGGCGACGAAAAAAACTACAACGCAGCTGCCGCGCGGGTGATGACGGACGCGGCCATTCCCACTGACGACCTATGCGCAGCCGTCGTCGCAAATCCCAATTGGCAGCTCCAAAAGAACGTTCATTTCACCCCACAAGGCAGCAAGGGACTGGCGGAAAAAGTGGTCGCTGCGATCACGGAACAGTTGCCGAAAAAGTAAATTCCACCCTGCGACGCGCATCACACCGGATCATTCGCAATTCGCAGGAGATCATCGCCTGCATCGGGGCCGATAAGAATCTCCCCTACAATCTGGATATGGGATTCATTCTGGTGCCTGCCAAACAGCCGCTGGTGCCGATCGCAATCCGCTCCTATCCGAATGAGTCGGAACCCGGGCCATTTCCCATCCCGGCTGACAGCCAGATCGAGAACTGGCCGCTGGATCACAGATCCTTCGCCACCGCATGGGACAGTCTGCCTAAGCGTTTCGTCATCGTCACAATGATTTCCTGGCTGCAAAATATCCCGGAAAACTTCTAAGATTTTCCCCTTTCACGTGTCTGACACGAAGAAGAGTATTGCGATCCACTCCAACCCCGGAAAATCATGAAGAAAAGCCCCATTCTCACCCTATTCGTCGCGGCGTTTGCCTGCCTTGTCCCACTTCCGGAGGCAAATGCTCAGCCAGATCAGCGCATTGGCATCATGCCACCGATGCCTCCCATGCCGCCGCCTCGCATCGAAATCCGCACGCCCGATGTCGGGCCGATGCAGACCCGTGAGATGTCGGTCAATGCGCGGGTCAACGGACTCCATGCGGTGGTCGAGACCACTCTCGTTTTCCAGAATCCCAACGCCCGCGTGCTTGAGGGTGATTTGATTTTCCCACTGCCCGACGGCGCAGCCGTCTGCGGCTACGCCCTAGACATCGGCGGGGTGCTTGTGGATGGCGTGGTCGTGACCAAAGAACGCGCCCGAGTCGCCTTCGAGACGGAGACCCGCCGCAACGTCGATCCGGGCTTGGTCGAGCACATCCAGGGAAACCTCTATCGCACCCGCATCTACCCGCTGCCAGCGAATGGCGAGCGCCGCATCCGCCTGACCTACACCACACCGCTGGCCACCGCAGCGAACGGCGATGCCGCCTTGCTGTTAGCGATGCCACGCGAGAAAATTTCCAAACTGAATGTGAAAATCGAGGTAGCTGCCCCCGAAGGCACTGCGCCGGAAGTTGGCGGTCTCGGCGACGCCCGTTTTGAAAAAGCCGAAAAAATCTGGCGGGTCGAATCCTCAAGAGAGGACACCTCGCCCGGTGCAGACATCTTGGTGGCGTTGCCGAAACTGCCAGCCTCGTTTCATCGGATCGAACGCGATGCCGCGGGTATCCATCATTTCATGATCACGACGGTGGCACCGCTCGCGAAACCGAGATCGTCGGAGCCGAGGAAGATGCACATTCTCTGGGACGCCTCAGGCAGCCGCGCCGGTGCCGATCTCACCAAGGAATTTGCCCTCCTCAAACAGACCAAGGCCACCAGCTACTTTCTAACTGTCTTCCGCGATGTGCCGGAAACCGCCCGCGAATTTGCAACGGTTGATGAACTCATCGCAGCTATCAAGGACGCGCCCTGCGACGGCGGAACGGATCTCGCCGCCCTCGCCGCCGCATTGCGAAAACAGCCGGCTCATGATTCCGGCGAGCATACCCTGCTGTTCACCGACGGCTTCGACACTCTTTCCGGGCAAGCGTTAGAGTTCGGCGACATCACACCCGTCGCCATTGTCTCGCAGACGATTGCCAATCGTGAAGCTTTGCGCCAGGCCTGCGCCGGAGCGCTGATCGATCTGCAAAGCACCGACTCCGCAGCGGCTTGGTCGGAAATCGAAAGCCCATCCAGCCGCGTAACCGGCGTGAAGGGCACCGGTATCGCCAACGTTCAAGGCATCGGCCAGCCCGCCCATGGTCGCATCAGTTTGGTCGGCGAGCTCAGCGTGGCGGAGGCCTCCGTGAGTATCGTTTATGCCGATGGTTCGGAGTCGGAACCTTTCGTGCTGCGAAGCGCGGATGGCGCTGAGGGCCGCGTCCTCGCCACGGCTTGGGCCGCCGCCCGCGTCAATCAGCTCGCCCCGCGCGCTGATGAATTCGCCGACGAGCTGCTCGCGCTCGGCAGGACTTACGGCCTCGTCAGCCCGGCCACCTCACTGATCGTGCTGGAAACCCTCGACCAATGGGTCCGCCACGAGATCGAGCCCCCGGCCTCTTTGCAGGACATGCGCCGTCAGTGGCAACAGGCGATGAAAGGCCGGGCTAAGCAAAACGATTCCGATCCTGCCCGGCGTCTCGAACAGATCGCAGGGCTGTGGAAACAGCGGGTCGAATGGTGGAAAACCGATTTCTCGAAGGGCAAAGTGATGCCTCAGGGGAAGAAGGATGGAAGGAGAGACGAAGATGGTCTGAGTGATGCCGCACCAGCTCTGGCGGCACCAAGACCAGCCGCTAGCGCTGCCGCAGCGGATCCCTTTTCTTCCGGTGACGAGTCCAGGGGAGCCCTGCGTGCCCGTAGTGCCAGTGGCGGTGGCGGTGGCGGGGCTTCAGAGCGGCTAACAGGGATGCGCGGCGGCAAAGCAGAAGACAGCCCCGCCAGCGCCTCGATCAACATCAAACCCTGGAGTCCAGACACGCCCTATCTGAAAGCCATCCGCGCCGCCAAGGTCGGCCTGCGTTACACCGCTTATTTGGGCGAGCGCGGAAAATGGGCGCAAAGCCCGGCCTTCTTTCTCGATTGCGCCGGGATCTTCTATCAGGACGGCGACAAGGCCCTCGCCCGCCGCATCCTCACGAACCTCGCCGAGCTGCGTATCGAGGAACCTGGTCTCCTCCGAGTTCTCGCGTGGCGCTTGCAGCAGGCCGGGGGGCTCGACCCTGCCACCGTCATCCTTCGCCGCGTCGCCAAGCTCCGCCCAGAGGAACCCCAATCGTTCCGCGACCTTGCCCTTGCTCTAGCAGAACGCGGACGCGCCACCGCATCGAAGACCGATCTTGAGGAAGCGATGGGACTTTTCCTAAAAATCGCACTCGGCAACTGGGGCCGCCATGGCGAGAGCATCCCGCTCTTCGCGCTGGAGGAAATGAACTGCCTCATCGCTTGGGTGAAACGGCAGGACTGGCCGGAAGCCAAGGAACCGATCATTCCCAAATTCGACAAACGCCTGCGCAAAAACCTCGATACCGACATCCGCATCATCATGTCATGGGATGCCGATGCCTCGGACATGGATCTCCATGTCATCGAACCCGGCGGCGAGGAGGCCAACTACAGCCACAACCGCACTGCACGCGGCGGGCGTGTCTCGCAGGACATCACCGACGGCTCCGGCCGCGAGGTCTACCTCGTCCGCGAGGCGCACACCGGCCGCTCCGCGCG
>JBBQDJ010000313.1:0-5352 GCA_038319595.1 Verrucomicrobiales bacterium | reverse complement strand
TCGGATCGCCTTTGGCAACGTCGAGGATGACTTGCCCAAGTGCCGTCAAATTGCCGCGCCCGTCGGTGGCGACCTTAGCCAAGCCAAGCACATCCACGTGATTCACAGGATCGTTGTGGCAATACGAATAGAGGTTGATCGACTCGCTTTCGCCCAGCGGTTCGCGGGATAGCCCCTCTGGGATAGCCGACGCGGATGATTGGCGGTCAATGGTTTGTGGCCGACACTGTTTGATCGCCGTAGTCAGGTCTGCCCCGACGCGGATATGCGGCGGGAAGAAATTGGCCGGGTCGCGGACTCCGGGGCTGAGGTTGGCGAGTCCGTAAGCGCTTTGCAACAGGCAGAACAGCATAAGCAAAACGCCCAGAAGGGCGTGGGTCATGCGGCGGATGGCGGGCGTAGGCACGCCGCACCGTAGCAAGATGAAGCGAGCGGCTAAAGAAGGAAGTTCAGGGTTGCGGCTTGATAGGCCAGTCAAATCCTGCCGAAGGTATTCCCCGAGGGAATATCCGGTGAGGGAAGGACCCGCTTGCGGGAGGCACCCTCACCGAGATGCAGCATTACGCCGCGCACGTCACATGGCCCCGCAGGCTAGCAGCACCCGTGATCAGCACGCAGCGGGATGGATACAGGGTGCGGAGCGACGATCTTCCGGGAGTTGCTAGAGCGGGCTGGTGGGTGGTTTGCTAGACACATTTGCGGCAGAGATTGGCCTGTTTCACACCTTGATACCAGATTCTTCAAGCTGCTGCTCCAAGCTCCAAATTTGTGGCTGTCTTGCTGGATCGAACCAGACTGCGCCATCCTTTATCCACTCATTCAGATAGCTTCGGAAAGTGGCTGGCGCACCGGTTCCGGGTTCGTCATCATTTCCAAACTCATAACCGCAACAGGGGCAAACCTCATAAGACGGATTACCAAAATACAGCGAGTAGGGTGGATGAAGATCGTTGCTGACTGGCACACTAAGCAGGTTTTCATAAGCAGGCTGTTTCAGCCCACAAAACCCACAGCACGGGCACTTGTTGATTTTCGTGATCGACGTTTTCATTGTCACTGATTGGTCAAGATGGTGATCAGATCAAAGGTGCCATCCGATTGTGGTGAAAGGCGAATCCCCATATTGAAAGTGCCGCTTCCGTCCGCTTTCTGGAACTGCCTTATAATGTCAAGCATCCCGTTTGAGGTTGTCCCAGTGACGGGTGAGCAGTAGAGTTCCGTTAGGTGATGCATCCAGATGTCTGGCCCTCCAGATGGATCTATGGTCTTGAGGGAAAATCTACCATTCCCAAACAAATGTTTTTCGACGTGATAGGGGTTAATTCCCCAATTTTGAGTGCTTGGCCGCAGATTGATTTTTCTCAATATCGATTGCTCGCCTAACACAAAACCGCTCTCTGCGCTACGACCAAAGGGAATAGGATTCCTCACCATCCCTGAGGCGAATCCTGGCCTTCCCGCAAAAGAGGGGTTCAGCACTTCACCAAATCTGCTTCCTTTTAAACCTGAGAAAGCCTCACCCACTTGCAGCTTCGCTTCCGGCGCGATGAAGGCCGCAAGAAAAGTTCCTATTTCAGCTCCGGTTCTCTGCTGATAGGAATACTTTGAATTGTATCCCACCGTGAATTCAGAAAACGCACTTTGAACAGATGAAGAGCCGGGATTGCCCAGCGCGATCAAGGAATTGGCGTTGAGCCGGAACGTGTCGAAAATCAGCATCCCGGTGGTATTTGAGCCGTCTGCAGCACCTGTTCCTTCGGGACCACTTCCTGGAACCAAATGCATTGCCACGTCTGCGATGCCGCCCACTGCATTTATTAGCGCCGGATTCTTCCGGTAAACGTCCCCAACTTGAGTTTCATAGGCACTCACCCGCTCAGCCCGCTCCAACCGTGAATCGTCCAGAAAGCCGTCCACTCTCATTACTTGGAGAATTTCGGCGGTCGTGTTGCCAGTGACGTGTTCGCCCTTTCTCCACTCCTCGAAGTAGTCATCGAATATTTTAGATTGCTTTGGTGTCAGGCCCGCAGGTGCCAAGCCGAGCACATCCACATAATTGATCGGGTCGTTGTGGCAATAAGAATACAAGTTCACGCTCTCGCTTTCGCCCAGCGGTTCCCGGGATAGCCACTGGCCGGTCACCGGGTCGTGGTAGCGCTGGCCGAAGTAGTAGAGGCCGGTTTCCTCGTCGAGATACTTGGTCGCGTAGCGAAAGGGGCAGCTGGCAGCTTTCGGGCCTCTCGCATAGATGGTTTCTCCGAAGGGGCCATAAGCGTATTCAGCTTGGAGGCTGCCGGTCGAATCCGCCAGCGCGATGACGTGCCCCGTTCCGTCGTAAAGCGGATAGAGGTCGATGGTGGTGTTGCCTTTGGTCTCGCGGATCAGCACCAAGCCTCCCGCGCCGCCTGCGTTTCCTCCGGCGATGTCGGGTCCCCAGACATACTTGCGCTCTAACGTGGTGAGGCCGCTGGGGAGCTGGTGGCGTTCGTAGATGAGGTCGTTACCGTCGTGAAGGAAAGTAATGACCTTTTGCTCGACGATGCCGCCGTTCTGGTAGCGGTTGACCTTCTTGCTGAATCTCCGGCCTTCGGCGTCGTAGGCGTTGGTGATGTCGTAGCCTTGGACTGCGGTGTTGTGGTTCTTGGTGCGTGACCTAACGAGTTCGTTCTTGGCGTTCCATCCGTAGTCCCAGAGGGCGGAGGATTCGCGGTTGCCAGCGGCGTCGTAGGTGAAGTTTTCGCTAGTCGGGGGAACCCAGACAGCCCCGCTTTTCTCGGCCTTGGCGTCGGGATTGGCTCCGGCGTCGCCCTGGCCTGTGAGGACGGCGAGGGTGTTCCATGGCACCCAGCCGCCGGAGGATCCGGGGGATGGGATGGAGTAATCATGAGTTCCGGCGAAGCCGAGGATTTCTGATTGGGGCGCATTGTTGATTCCCAACCAGACGCGGGCGGATGGATGGGCGGTGATCTTGAGGGTTTTATTCTGGCTGTTTTCCCAATATAGGGGGCGGTTGAGAAGGTCGTTGAAGTTGGGATCGTTTGTGGGTGGGGTCGCTTTAGGGCTGCGCCGTCCGATGGCGTCAAGCTGATAGGTAAAGTTGCCGATCGTGGGATGGCTGGCGCTGGTGAGCATGCCGCCGGTGTATTGATAGTTCCACTCGCCGCCTGCGGTGACGCATTTTTTCCTGCGGCCTTTGATATCGAAGGCGGTGGCTTCGTTGTTGGCGGTGCCTTTGTAGTTGAAGGTGGGTGCGCCGGGAACGGTGTTGGCGCTGTCCGCCAGGAGGATGCGCCCGGCACCGCCGCGCTGCCAACGCTGGCTGACGGTTGGACTGAAGGTGCCGGTGGCATTGCCCCAATCGAAGCCGGTAATCTGGCGGGCACTGTTTCTGCCGATGACGACCTTGAGATTTCCGCTAATGATGGAAGCAGGTTCTTCGGACTCGTTAGCAGCTCCGGTGAATAGCTTAGACGCGGAGTGGATGAGGGTATTTCCCCGGTAAAGCTCGAAGCCGGTGTTCCTGCCGGAAATGTCCAGTCCCCGCACGACCTTGTAACCTGCGAGGGGGCCGAAGTTCCAGAGGGTTTGCTTGAGCCTGCCATTTTGATAGATGAGAGATCTTGCACCGGACGGGTCCCCGATTTCATCGACGCGCCCGGCGCGATCATAACCGTAGCTCTGTATGGTGGCGGGAATGGTGAAGGGACCGGAGGCGACGGTGGGCCAGGTGGCGGTGGTGAGGTCTTTCGCGCCGTCGTTGGAGTAACCGAAAGTTAGATCGCCGCCACGGGCGAGGGTGATTTTTTCGAGAAGTCCGCCGGGGAGGTATTGGCGGGCTTCGCCGGCTCCGGCGGCGTAGTTTTTGGCGGTAGGCGCGCCGGCGGCGTTGAAGGTGGAGTTGGTGGGCGATCCTGTGGCAGGCGTGGTGGCGAAATTGAATCCACTTCCAGCGGTGGTGAGTTCCTCGGTTTTGGCCAAAACGTCGCCGCCGCTGGTCGAAACCATCGTGCCGTCTAACTTGCGGTTGGTGGTGCCGCCATCGACAATGAGTATTTCCTCCCCGTTGGAGATGCTGTGGGTGACGGGGATGTTGCCGTTGGGACCTGATAGCGTGTCGAGCGTGCCGTTGTTCTTGAATCCGGCGCTGTGGGTTGCGCCGCCGATGGTGAGGGAAACGCTTTCGAGCGACCCGTCGGCCCGCCAGACCGGATCGAGGGCGGCGGTGGGAATCCCTGGTCCTGATAGGGTGCTGTGGGTGGTGAGGGCGAGGCTGTTGAAGGTTTCGCTCTTGCTCCACCCTTTGCTGGAGGTGGTGGTGACGGTTTTGTTAGCATAATTGGGAGTGCGGGTGATTTCTTCCTCGCCGCCGTTGATGGTGGTGACGGTAACATTTCCGACGGGCGTCCAGGTCGTTTTGAGGATTTCACGCAGGCCGCTGTTTTCGGTGAGTGAGAGGGTGGTGACGAAGTTGGAGCCGGAAACCGAGGTGACGCTTTCGACGTAGCGGTCAAGGGAGGCGAGGGTAAGCTTGCCATCCTTGTTCACGTCGATGCCGCTGCGGCGGATGAGGCCGGAAGTGCTGTAGGGATCGGACTCGGTGATGAGGCGGCGACCGGAGGCTTCGGTGACGAGTGTTCTCGATGGGACGTGAGTGGTGCTGTTGCAATCGAGCTGGTCGTAAAGATACTGGGTCACATCGGTTCCGGTGGGAGACGAGGACGGAGCTTCGGTCTTGCGGATGCGGCCCCATGCGTCGGACCAGGTGCTGCGGGAGTTGCCCGTCGGATTGCCAAGCTCATCAAGGATGGTCGCAGTGCTTTTCAGAAACCCGTCATCCACACTGAGGGTGGAGCCATTGGTTCCGCCAAAGGGTACTGTGTCACCGTCAGATGCGCTCACCGAGCCGTCATCGTTGCGAAGATCGGTTTGATGCGCCCCGAAGAGGGTGTGGCTGCCTTCTAACTTGAGGGTTCCCGCCGTGGAACGGTTCAGGGTCACGCCGTCCGTCACTCCGTTCCAAGTGGTGCTGGTCGTTGTGGAACGACCGATGGCGTCGCGGGTGTCGCTGATGGAACCTGTGGCGTTCCCCGTAATGGCTGCGCTGGTGCTGAAACCGGTGTAGGTCATCGCGGTGGTGATGCCGTTGGTGGTGACGCTGCCGACTCTGCTGAAAGCATCGTAGCCAGCGAATGTGCTGGTGACCCCAAGAGGTGAAGTGGCACTGGTGAGCCGTGAGAGTACACCGGAATTGACCCAGGAAGATCCGAGGTTGGTATTGGAGTCGGTGCTGGCCCTTGGCATTCCCCAGCCGTTGAAATCCGACAGCAGGCTGCCGCCGGTTTTGAGCGTTCC
>JBBQDJ010000312.1:0-5364 GCA_038319595.1 Verrucomicrobiales bacterium | reverse complement strand
GGTGAAATACGCCAAGGCAAACGACGCCATCATCCTCTTTGACGCCGCCTACGAGGCCTTCATCCAGGACCCGGAAATCCCGCGCTCCATTTTCGAAATCGAAGGTGCCAAGGATTGCTGCCTCGAGTTCCGTTCCTTCTCGAAAAACGGCGGCTTCACCGGCGTCCGCTGCGCCTACATCGTCATCCCAAAAACCGTTAGCGCCAAGTCCGACACCGGCGAGCGCATCCCGCTTCATCAACTCTGGAGCCGCCGCCACAGCACCAAGTTCAACGGCGCCAGCTACCCGGTCCAAAAAGCCGCCGCCGCCGTCTTCTCTACCGAAGGAAAAGCGCAGGTCTCCGCCCTCATCGAACACTACATGGGAAATGCGAAGCTCCTACGCGAAGCCGCGACTGCCGCCGGTCTCCCAGTATTCGGCGGTGAAAACGCGCCCTACGTCTGGGTCGGCTGCCCGGCCGGACTCACTTCGTGGGACATGTTTGACAAAATGTTAGGCGAGGCGCAGGTCGTCATCACCCCCGGCTCCGGCTTCGGCTCTGCGGGCGAAGGCTACTTCCGCATCTCCGCCTTCAACTCGCGCGCCAACGTCGAGGAAGTCTGCCGCAGATTGAAAGCATTGATCGCTTAGTGGTCACCAAAAGGGTTGTTTTTTGGTTTCTCGGCCGCGAGTTTCCTTGCGGGGACATCACCATCAAATCGATCCCTGATGACATGGGCGCGGCGTTGAAACGTCAGGCCGAAAAGGCCCACAGGAGCCTGAATGACGAGATCATCCATCGATTGAGCCTCTCACTGGCGGCGGGGCCTTCTTCGATAGGAGTCACCCCGTATGCGTCGGAAGGTCGTCTGTCCGGCTGAACCGAACTCATGAGACATCTTCGACAAGATGTTAGGCGAAGCCGACGTCGTCGTCACTCCCCGCTCCCCAGGCGAAGGCTACTTCCGCAGCTTTTAAAACCGATCAGCGGGGCGAGGCGGCGAGTTCTTGGTAAACCTCCAGCGTAGCACGGCACATGGCATCGAGCGTAAAGGGTTCGCCGTCAGGTGACGGGTGGGGGCGATCACTAACAGCGATTTCCGCCTTCGGATTCGCTCAGTTCTGATACAGATCCTCGAGAAAATAGACGTGAGCCCGGGCCTCGTCGGCTTCCTTCAATTTCCCGCGACCGAACAGGACCACTTCCAGCTTGCTCCAGAAGTCGATCCGATCGGGATCCAATTCCGTGGCACGCCGCCAATAGCGCTCGGACTCTTCCTGTTGGCCCTTCGTCCCGAAGATGGCCGCCAAGGTCTGACAGGCCATCTCCTGAGGGTCTAACTCATCGGATTTTTGGAGCAAGGGGATCGCTTCGTCAGCTCGTCCCGCATGGGTCATCGCTTCCCCGAGTCGGTTGAAATAAACCGCCTTCTCTTGAGGGGAATCCTCGTTTCGAGAGCGGAACTATTTAGCAAGTTCGATCAAGTCTTCGGCCTTCACCTCACCCGCATTCACCCCAAGCGCCGCGACAGAGTATTCCTCGCATTGCGCGAAAAGGCTGTTGGGAAATGCCGCGATCAGCGCCTTGGCATGCAGCCGGGCTTGGGCGAGGTCCTGCTTCATCAGAGCGGCATCCATCAGGCGGAAATCCTCGCTTGCGGCCGCTGGATCGAGTTGCAGGGTTTCGGCGGTGAGAGGAAGGTCCAGTTTGCCGCCCTTTTTGACCGCCTCGTCGATCCGCTCCTGAAGCCCCGCCAGCGGGCAGGCCGATCGAAAGGTCTGGTCAGGCAGAGGCTGGGATCCGGAGAACACCGCCACCACCTCGCCGCGCGCATTGAGCAAGGGCGCACCCTCCACGAAGACTTTTTCATTCGCAGGATTGCGCCCTGTCGCGAGGCTGAATTGTTTCGGCGGCATCCGCCACGGCTTCCATTTCGACACATGGCTCATGGACCGGAAGGCGAGGATGGGAGCCGCCACAGGATCCGGCCCAAACTGGGGAGAAAGCACCGCCACCCAGGTGCCAAGCGGCGGAGCTGGCTCCCGGGATAGGGTCAACCACGTCTTCGGCTTAAAAGCGAACTTCACCAAGGCAAGCTCTTGGTCGGGGAATACCGCCAGCACCGCTGGCTTCGGCAGACCGTTTGCGTTCTCATCTCCCAATTTGAATCCGGGATCGACTTTCCCTTGGAGTGGAGCAAGCGCAGACAACGCGAGACCGTCCCCACCGATGAAGAATCCGAGAAACGGGACCACACTCTTCCCCGTGGATTGGGTGCTGAAGAACAGCGCTGATCGCTTCGGCGAGGCAGCCGCCAGCAAGCCCGCTGGAGCGCTTTTCGCAATATCCCGCCAAGCACTTACCTCCTCCGCTCCGGTCACCGGCAGCAGCAAGGCGGTATGAAGTAACATGAAAGCAACGCATGTATTCCGAAGCGAAAATTCCATATCGAGGGTACGTAGTATGAATGCTCTGGGTCCGCAAGCGAGAAAGGAAGGTGTTGAGAAGGATGCAGAGCGACTAATCAGCGGGGTGAGGCGGCGAGTTCTTGGTAAACCTCGAGCGTCGCGCGGCACATGGCATCGAGCGTGAAGGGTTCGCCGACGGGAGACGGGCGGGGGCGATCACGAATGACGGCGCGGGTGATCTCCAACAGTCTAGCAGCATTACCTAACGGCACCCGGCCGGCCGGGAATAACGTGGCTAACAATTCGCCGACGCCCCCGCAATCATAGCCGACGACGGGTTTTCCCAAGGCCATCGCTTCGAGGACGGTGCGGCCGAAGGACTCGGGTTGTTGAGAAAGCGCGAGGATGATATCGCTAACCGCCATGATCTCGCGGATGTCGCTGCGGTGCCCGAGGAAGGTGAGCTCGTTAGAAATGCCGAGGCGGTTCACGGTTTCCCGGAGCTCTCCCATGTAGTCCTGTTTTTTCGCGTGGGTGTCGCCAGCGACGAGTCCATGGATGGGAATGCCTTCGTTCTTGAGGGTGGCAATGAGCTTGAAGAAATCGCCGTGGCCCTTGAGCCGGGTGATGCGGCCGGGCAGGAGCAGGACGCATTTACCGGCGAGGTCCGGGTGCTCCGAGGTCCACTTGGCGAGCCACTCGGCGGCGGGCTGGAATCCGGTGCCGTAGTTTTCCGGGGCGATGCCGCGGAGAATGACGCGGACAGATGGCGCCGGGGTTTTCGGATAGTTTTCCAAGAGGTATCGGCGGATACTATCAGAAACGGCGATGACCCGCTCGCCCCGGGTCATGATGGCGGAGTAGAAATTGACCGAGTAAAATCCGTGGACGGTGCTCACTAACCGGGGACGCGTGGCGGGGTCCATGCCGCGCCAGGCAAGCCAAGTGATCCAACCGGGAACCCGCGAACGAATGTGGATGATGTCCGGACGTTCCGCCGTTAGAAAGCGGCGCATCGCGCGGACTTGGAGCAGGGTGGCGGGGCTCTTCCGGTGCACGGCCATGGTGACGTGGCGGGTGCCGCCGCGCTCCCGTTCGGAAACGAGGCGCCCGCCGTTAGAAACGACGACGGTTTCATGGCCGTGGGCTACCAGATAGGCGGCGATTTCCAGAGTGCCGCGTTCGACGCCGCCGGCATCGAGTTCCGGGAGGATTTGGACGATTTTCATGGCAGTGAAATGAGCGGAATGACGTTGCGGCGGGCTGCTTTGGCCAGGGCCTTGGAGGCGTCGCGGGTCAGGATGAAATCGACAGGCAGGGCGGCGGATGCGTCGATTTTCTCAAGGAGTCGGATCAGGCTGTCGCGGTCGTCGTGATCCGGACCCGCGTGCAGATAGAGATTTCCGAAACTCCTCGGCGGCACCGTGCGATCGGTGACAACCTCGTAGATGACATCGGGGTGGGTCCATGCCTCGGGCAGTTGCCAACCGGCGGGAGTGCCGGGCAACCAGAGCAGCGCGCGGTGCGGTGTCCCGCTACCGAGGGTGTCCGGGCCTAGCCACTCACCGAGGCTGCGTTTGGGCCGCAAATACATTTTCCAACGTTCCTGGAACCAAAAGTAATCGAGCGGGCTGGCTTTCATTGAGCGCTCGATGGCGTCCATGCAGTTCGCGGTGGTGGCCGGGCCGTTGAGTTCGTGGTAGCGGATCCGCCATTTTCCGGGTGCGGTGGTGATGAGCGACATGCCGAGGACCTGGGATTTGCTGCGCCGCGCGACCAAGCTGGGCAGCGGGCTGGCGCGGGTGAGCCGGCCGAAAAACCGGACGCGCTCACCCTGTTGGCCGACGCGTTGGTCGGCGAGAATCCCGAGGATGCCGCCCTCACGGAGGAAGCCGGTGATGACGTGGAAACTGTCGCGTTTCGAAAACAAGCGGGTGCCCTCCATTTCCCGCTGGGCGAGCACGCGGGCGTCGATCAACGGGTTGTTCAGCGGCCGGTAAAGCGCCCCGTTCGCATGGCCGGGGGGGAACGTGCGGTGGATGCGGGTGAGCACTTCCCAATTTCCCATGTGACAGGGCAGAAGCACCACGCCCGGGCTGCGGCGGAGTGCTTGCTCGACGAGTTCCGGATTCTCGACGGTCACCACGGATTCGATCCGATCCATGGTGAGCCCGGTCGTGTGCAGGGCGGAAAGGAGGTTGGCTCCGGTGCGGCGGAACGACTGCCGCGCCATGACCCGCAAGGCCGGCAGGTCGTGCTCACCATGAAGCGCGATGCGCAAATTTCGTAACACCACCTGCCGCCGCTCCTTCATGAAATACCACGCCAGTACGCCCAGCAGTTCCCCGATCCGGAACACAAAGGGACCGGGCAAAATGCCGGCAAGCTTCTCGATCCCGGTCTGGACCAGCCATTCGAGCCGCCACTTCCAGTGCAAGGGATGTTTTTCAGGAGACTCGCTGGCCACTTCACGTTTCCTAGGGTTTCCGGCAGTTCCATGCAAGGCTGATGGAATTTCTGATTTCTTAGGACCGGCGGGAAATAGTTCCGGTTCTACCCGGACACTTCACCACACCTTCACTCTCGATTCCGGCGATCGCCACATCGGTGCGCCGGGCTTGATGCCAAAGGCTTCGTGGAACTCGGGGATGTTCGAGAGCGGGACGTTGACACGCCATTTGGGTGGGGCATGCACATCACTGAGAAGCTTGGCGCGCAAGCTTTCCGCGCGCTCCTGATAGCTCCACGCGAATCCATAGCCGAGGAAGAAACGCTGGATCGGAGTGAACCCGCCAATCGGTTTCCCGATGCGGAACTGCTCGGTCTTCTTGAACGCGTCGAGCGCGAGCAGCACGCCGCCCAAGTCCGCCAGGTTTTCGCCGAGGCTGGCTTGACCATTGATGGGCAATCCGGGCAGGGGTTGGAAAGCGTTATATTGCGCGACTAACACCTCCGCCCGTTCTTGGAAGCGTGCC
>JBBQDJ010000311.1:0-5387 GCA_038319595.1 Verrucomicrobiales bacterium | reverse complement strand
AAATTGGCGCATAAGGAGGCGCGACACTCTTGTCGTGCTGCCAATGGATCGCGCAAGAGAAGTGCTTCGCGCGGGTTCTTGCTCATCGCATTGGCCAGGCGGACAGAAGTGTCCACCCTCCTTAGCCTGTCCAACAATTTGAATTTTACACGACACTAGCAGTTTCCCGTCATCCGGGAAGCGGTCTTTGAGATTTCGGTCGAGGGTTTTGTCGATGACGGCGGTGAGCTGTTTTTACAGTCCCGTCAGGCGGTCACGGATGGGCACTGGGTTTTCGTTGAGGATGAGCGGGTGCGACAGTTCCAGAGGAAGCGTGGAACAACTAAGGGCAGACGGGTTGAAATGAAAAGCGGAAGTAACTCTTCCTCTTTTCTATCAACTATCAACTCTCGACCATCCACTTCTTCACCGAGCCATCAGCGCGAATTTGAGTTCCGCTTCGGATACTACCTCGCCGTTGACGAGGCAGCGGCAACGGGTCTGACCGATGGCACCGCGCATCTTGATGATTTCGGTTTCGATGAAAAGCGTGTCGCCGGGGAAAACCGGTCGCCGCCACTTCACGTTGTCCGCGCTCATGAAATAGCCGATTTTTCCGACGTTCTCCGGTTTGCGCAGCATGAGCACCGATGACACCTGGGCCATCGCCTCAAGTTGCAACACGCCCGGCATGATCGGATGCCCGGGGAAATGGCCGGCGAAGTAGGGTTCGTTGATCGTTACGTTCTTGATCGCGATGCACTTGTTGTCGCCCAGGCAGTCGACGATGCGGTCCACCATCAACATGGGATAGCGGTGCGGCAGGATTTTGAGCACCTCGTTGATGTCGAGCACGCTCTCACCGTCCGGGATCGAGACTGCCGCCGGCACCATCGAGCGCATCCGCGAGTAGGTGCTCTTTAGCGTGGCTGCCATTTTCGTGTTAGGTCCGTGGCCCGGCTTCACCGCGATCACGTGGCCAAGGATCTTCACCCCGGACAACATCAGATCGCCTATCAGATCCAGCGCCTTGTGGCGGGCGAACTCGTTATGAAATCTCATCGACTCCTTGGACATGATTTCGTTCCCACGGATCACCACCGCGCTCTCCAGCGAGCCGCCCTTGATCAAGCCTTTTTCTAACAGCGGCTTCACGTCCTCGTAATAAACAAAAGTCCGCGCCGCGCAGATTTCTTTTTCATAAAGCTCCGGGGTGATCTCACTGGAAAAATACTGCGTGAAACGTCCCTCCGGTCCCACGTTCGTCACCGACACCCGGAACGTCTTGCTCGGTACGATCGTGATGATCGTTCCGTCGCCCGTTTCCAAGTGGATCGGTTCGCGGATTTCCCAAACCTTGCGCACCGCGTTTTGTGGCACCAGTCCCACCTTTTTGATCAGCTCCACAAACGGCCGGGACGATCCATCGCCGATTGGCGGCTCGTTCGCGTCCATTTCGATCACGCAATTGTCCACTCCCATCCCCGCCAAGGCAGAAATGACGTGCTCGACGGTGTGCACCTTCACCGAGCCTTCGGCCAGCGTCGTCGCCCGCTCCACCGTCTGGACCTTGTCCACGTCGGCATTGATGAACGGTTGGTCCGGCAGATCGACGCGGCGAAATTTGAACCCGTGGTCCTCCGGGGCGGGTCTGAGGGTGAGCGAGACCTTCTCTCCCGTATGAAGCGAAGTGCCTTCCAGAGTGGCGGGGCCTGCGAGCGTATGTTGAACGGCGGACATGGGCGCGCAGGTTTCAGGTTTACCCGGAAAGTATCAAGCCGGAATGAAAACGGACCTCGACCGCCTGATTTTGGAACCATTCCAACCCGGCACACGAGCGTTTCGGCCCCAACAGGAAAATGCCGCGCCCCGGCTAGCCTCCGTCGACTGAGAAAAGACTCCAAGTGCATTGGGAAATCCTTAGGAATCCCTCTGAAAAGCGTTTGCCATTCTAAAGATCCGCGCGGAACCTGAAAGTTGGATTTTAACCCCCGCGTCCTATGAAAACCAAAATTATGTTGTCCATGGTGGCTGTGATCGCCACCACCTGCTTTCTCATCGAACAACCGTTAGCGATCACAGAAAAATCCCCGCCTCTGCTGCACGGAGTTGCCGTCCCATTGAATCTTGAGTGCATCGTAAGCATCGAGAACGAGGCGTGGATGCAAAACAGCGGTCTGCAGCGTCCCGGACCCGCATCGGGATTCCTCCCGGATTATACGATTCAGGGAAAGCTCGTGCATCTTGATTCGGAGTGGGTTGTGATTTCGGAAGGAACTTACGATAACTGGATCTCCCGAAGCAAGGTGGTCAATATCCGCGCGTCACGATGATCGCTGACGTGGCGAGGCAGTCCTCGGAAGACGCCGCCGCCGCGATGCCACTTACTTGTTTGATGCTTGATTCAAAGTTCAAGCTCGCACGAGGTGTTTAAGTGAAGAGCTGGTTGGGTGCAAAAAAGGCCTCGAGGAGGCATTCTTCTGAAGAAATTTTTCCCGAGGCTCCGTATGGGTTTTTTACCCATGAAGCCTATCTCCTCCCCAACAATTCTCGTCGCGGCCATGGTGTTGTTGACACAGGCCAGCCATGCCGGTCCGCTCAAGGTTTACATCCTCGCGGGTCAGTCGAACATGGAAGGACAGGCGGTGGTTGACCTGACGGGGAAAGATTACAACGAGGGCCGTGGCACGCTTGCCACCCTGATGGCGGATCCGGCGAAGGGACCGACCTTCAAGCATCTGAAGGATTCCGCTGGGAAATGGGAGGTGCGCGACGACGTCTGGGCCCGCTATCAGCGTGAAAAGCAACCGCTGCTCGCGGGGCCGCTGAGCACGGGGTTTTCGGTCTATGGTGACACGCATCACTTCGGCGTGGAATGGCAGTTCGGCCACGTGATGGGGGAGGCCATGAAAGATCAGGTGCTGCTGATCAAAACCGCCTGGGGTGGGAAAAGTCTCGGCGTGGATTTCCGCCCCCCCGGTGCAGGAGGGGCGGTCGGACCTTATTACACCCTGATGATTTCCCAAATCCGCGAGTCGCTGGCGAACCTGAAGACCGATTTTCCCGCCTACGATGGCAAGGGCTACGAATTGGCGGGCTTCATTTGGTGGCATGGCTGGAATGATTCCTGTGATGCCAAGCTGGCACCGGAGTATGAGGCGAATCTCGTGAACCTGATCAAGGACGTGCGCAAGGACCTGAAAACTCCGAAGCTGCCCTTCGTCGTCGGGGAGCTGACCGGTCCGTGGGGGCCGAACGACGAGACACTGCCCAAGGCGGCGGCCGACGTCCGAAATGCCCAGAAACAAGTCGCCGCGAAGCCAGAGTTCAAGGACAGCGTGCTCTTTGTCGAAACTCACGAATTTGTTAGAAAAGCAGAAGACTCACCGAATCCCAGTCACGGCCACCATGAATTTGGAAACGCCGAAACTTATTTTCTCGTAGGAGACGCCTTGGCGCATGGCATGCTCAAGCTGCAAAAATAATCACAGAACCTATTGTATGATCCAATCGATTAGACTCATCCGTTCTCTAGCAGTTGTCAGCCTAGCGGCCGTCTGCACACTCGAGGCGAAGCCACCCGAAGCCGTACCCGATCTCACCCAAGATCTGAGCACGGTGGACCGAAAAGGAACTTACAACCTCGGTGCCACCGGCATGCGCGGATGGATCTATGGCAAACCAGCGACGTATTTCGACGGTCTTCAAGGACGCACCACGGGCTTGAGTCGGCAGATTCTGGTCACCCATGTCGGAGCGGCATCGCCCGCCGATGGGGTGATGAAAGTGGATGACATCATCCTCGGCGTGGCTGGGAAGGCATTCAGCGATGACGCCCGCAAGAGCATGGCCCTGGCGATTCAGGATGCGGAAACGGAAGCCAGCAAGGGAGTCCTGAAACTCATGATTTCCCGTGAGGGCAAGCCATTAGAAGTTGAGCTCAAGCTCGCGGTCATGGGGACCTATGCCGCCACCGCGCCGTGGGACTGCCCGAAGTCGAAACTCATTTTCGAGGCAGCCTGCAAGGCCCTTGAAAAGGAAGATCTGAAGGAAAGCTGGGCGGGTCCGATCAACGGGCTGGCACTTCTTGCGACCGGAAATCCGGACTACCTGCCACGTCTCCGCGACTTCGCGCGTAAGCTCGCACCGGCCTCGCTGGATCTCAGCAAGAAGACCAATGGCGCAACTTGGGACCTGGGATATAAGAACCTGTTTCTCTGCGAATACTATCTCCTAACAAACGATCAGGAGGTTCTCCACGGCATCCGGGAATACACCCTTTCGATGGCGCGCGGGCAGGGGATGTATGGGACCTTCGGCCACGGCTTCGCGGCCCTCACTGCCGATGGCAAGTTTAACGGTTCCGTGCCGCCGTATGGCCCGGTCAACATGGCCGGCCTTCCGGCGAACCTCTCGATCGTGCTGGCCAGCAAGTGCGGCGTGAAAGATCCCGAGGTGGTCCAAGCCATCGCCCGCGCCAATGGTTTTTTCGGCTATTTCACCGACAAGGGCGCGATCCCTTACGGCGAGCATGAGCCATGGCCGTATCACGAGAACAATGGTAAAAACTCGATTACCGCCGTGATGTTCGGGGCACAGGGAAACCGCCCGAAGGAAACGAAGTTCTTCTCTCAGATGGCGACGGCCGGCTATAACAGCCGGGAGTGCGGCCACACCGGACAGGGTTTCAGCTACCTGTGGAGTGCCCTCGGTGCCAACGCGGGCGGACCGGCGGCTGCTTCAGCTTTCTTCAATGCAGCGTCATGGCACCTCGATCTTGTTAGACGTTCCGATGGCTCGTTCACCTATGACGGCGGCGAGCAGTTTGGTCCGGGAAAAACCGACGACGATACCTACTACGGAAACAGTAGTTATGACGGCCTGAGCCCCAACGCCACCTACGTGCTGACTTATTCGATGCCCCTGAAAAAGCTGGTCATCACCGGTCGGGAATCGAAGTCGTCGAACTGGCTCGATAAGAACGAAGTGGCGGCTGCCATCGGCTGCGGGCGTTTTGATCTGGATCGAAAGAACCTTTCACCGCCCGAACTGGTGGAGGCCTTCGGGGCCTGGTCGCCAATTGTTCGGAGTTGGGCGGCGGAGGAGCTGGCGAGTCGGCCTGAAGCGAAGACGATGATTCCCGAACTGGTCAAACTCGCCGGTGGCTCTGACATCCACGTCATCCAGGGAGCCTGCGAAACCCTCGGTCTGTTGAATTCCCCAGAAGCGCTCCCGGTGCTGGTGAAACAACTTTCCCATCAGGACCGCTGGGTGCGCTACAAGGCCGCGCAGGCGATCAAGAAGATGGGCGGCACCGCCAAGCCTGTCCTCGACGATCTCCTCAAGGCACTGGTCCAGACCTCCGAGAAGCCGTGGCCGATCAACTGGGCGGACCCGGTCCAGATCGC
>JBBQDJ010000310.1:0-5388 GCA_038319595.1 Verrucomicrobiales bacterium | reverse complement strand
GGTTCAGCGATGAATTTTCACCCTCGCGGTCGAGCCGAGAAGTGAGACGGGCGGTCGTTGCCTCCGTTTCGCGCCGTTGGTTAGCGAGAATGCTGCCGGGCGCGGGCGGAAGTGCCCCGACCTGCCGTGTCGGGTCCTGCGGGATGTGCCACGGGTATTCCGATTCCTTTACCCATGGCAGCGAATCAAGCGGCAGCCGGTAACCCATCGGCGAGTCCCCTGGCAGCAGATAGAGATTTTCGTCCCGCAGAAACCAGGGTCCGCTGGTCCAGCGCAGGCCCTGCGCAGTCATCCGGCGCTCGAGCGGAAGCGCATAACCGACGACCTCGTCTAACCCCTGTTGGAAAAGTCGGGTTAGACGTTCGCGCTCGAGCTTGTCCTTGAGATTGGATTTCAGTGGATCGACATTTTCGGGCAGCCGCTTCTCCCGCCACATGTAGTAGAGTGAATCCTCAAAGGCAGGGATCAACCACTTCGGATCGGCACCGAGCGCGCCGGTTAGGGCGGTTCCGAAACGCTTGGCATGGGTGGCGCTATATTGATAGTCGTGGGATTCGTCGGCGATGAGCGAGTCGTTCTCCCAGATCGGCTGGCCATCCTTGCGCCAGTAGCAGGCGAGCGACCAGCGCGGCAGCATTTCACCGGGATACCATTTCCCCTGACCGTAAAATAACAGTCCGCCGGGGGCGAACTGGGCGCGGAGGCGCTTGATCAACTGGCCTGATAGAATCCGTTTGGTCGGTCCGGTCGCGGCATTATTCCATTCGTCGGATTCGAAATCATCCATCGAGATGAAGGTCGGCTCGCCGCCCATGGTGAGGCGGACATCCATGGCGTTGAGATCCTCGTCGATCTTGCGGCCGGTCCGAAGGATCTCCTGCCATTGGTTCTCGCGGTAAGGCAGCGTGGTGCGTGGGGATTCGTAAATCCGCGTCACCGTCATTTCGTGCTCCATCTCGGATTCACAAGGCTCGACGCAGCCGCTCACCGGGGCCGCGCTCGACGGGTCCGGCGAGCAGGCCAGCGGGATGTGGCCCTCGCCGGCGAGCAGGCCGGAAGTCGGATCGAAGCCGATCCAGCCCGCACCGGGGAGATAGACCTCGGTCCATGCGTGAAGATCGGTGAAATCCACCTCAGTTCCCACGGGACCATCGAGCGATTTTACATCGGGTTTCAACTGGATCAGGTAGCCCGAAACAAAGCGGCTCGCCAACCCGACATGGCGCAGCAGGACTGCTAGCAGCCAGGCGGAGTCCCGGCAGGATCCAGAACCTTTGGTGAGCGTTTCCTCGGGTGCCTGAACGCCCGGCTCCATGCGGATCTTGTAATCGATGGCGGACTGCAAGGTGGAATTCATTTCCACCAGCACATCGATCGTTCTCCCCTTGCGGGTTTTAAATAGGGAAATCAGCTCGGACAGCAGTGGACCGGCCTCCTCCAGCGCGCGGAAGGGCGCGAGTTCATGGGCCTGGTCCGCCGCATACTGGAACGGAAATTCCTCGGCGAACGGCTCCAAAAAGAAGTCGAACGGATTTTGCACCGACATTTCGACCACCAGATCCACCTCGATGTCGAGCCGGTTGGTCGGCTCGGGAAGCATCAGGCGCGCCAGATAGTTTCCCTGAGGATCCTGCTGCCAGTTGATGAAATGCTTCATCGGCCCCACGCTCAAGCTGTAGGCGAGACTGTTCGACCGGCAGTGCGGAGCCGGTTTCAAGCGGACTACGTGAGGCCCATGGCCGATCGGGCGTTCGTATTGATAACTGGTCCGATGATGCAGCGCTACGTGGATCGACATAAGGGGTATTACCGATTTAGCAAGTTCGGTGCCGACTTGCCACCTAATGCGCAAGCTAATTCTGTCACTCGCGGCGAGTACCGGATATTTCTTGCCGCATGATTGGAATTCCATCAACAACTGGCTCCCATTGCCGCTCGTTCGCGGACCTCCAACCACCCTGTCGAGCCACCTCGTGGAAACGTTTTTCGAAATCAAAAATGCCAATGTCTGGCGGGGTGACACCCTCGCCCTGCGGGATTTTTCGCTGACCTTGAAACATGGCGAAAGCGCCGCCATCTTGGGACCCAACGGCGCGGGCAAGAGCACGTTTTTGAAACTCATGACCGGCGAAGTCAGACCCGCCGCAGAGGCAGGGACTTCTTGCCGCCTGTTTGGCGAAGAACTCTGGTCGTTGATGGAAATCCGCCACCGGATCGGCGTGGTCATGCCGGAGGAAGTGAACCGCTTCGATGCCGGCGAAATCACCCGGGATGCCGTGCTCTCGTCACTCCGCGGGTCCTTTGGCCGAACCCGCGACATGAGGTTTTCCCAGCAGGAGAAATCGCGGGCCGTCGCAGTGATGGAGTTGATGGGCGTGGCCCGTTTGGCGGACCGGGAGTTCGGCACCCTGTCATCGGGCGAACGGCGGCGGATTTTGATTGCCCGGTCCCTGGTCCATCAACCCGAGGTGCTGGTGCTCGACGAGCCCTCGACCGCGCTGGATTTCTCCGCAGCCCTGCAACTCGGATCCACCCTGCGATCGCTGGTCCGGGCGGGCCGTGACCTAATTTTAGTGACCCACCATCCGGCGGAAATCCCCCCGGAAATCAACCGGGTCATCTTGCTGAAGGGCGGCAGGATTTTCGCGGATGGCGACAAACGGCAGGTGATCACTCGCGAAAACCTGAGAGAACTCTATCAGGCCGACCTCGCGGTGAAATGGTCCGGCGGCTGGTGCGATGTGAGAGCGGTGTGACGCACTGAAGCCATCCCCAATGCCTTGACACCATCAGTCACTGAAAACATTCTTCGCCGCATGGCAAACGACACGTCCTACTATGCGGGCCTCGACATCGGCGGCACCACCGTAAAAGCGGTTCTCGTGAACCACCTCGCCGAGCAGGTTGGTCCGCTGACGGAAGTGCGCAGCCAGGTGAAGGACGGCTACGAGGCGACCTTCAGCCAGCTCGACAAGGCGCTCGATCAACTCGCCGCCGGAGCTGGCATCGAAAAAAGCGCCATCGCCGGGATCGGCCTCGACGTGCCGGCGCCTAGCAGCAATGGCGTAATCTGGGGCCGCGCGAACCTCGGCGAGGACTGGGTCGGCACGGACATCCGTGGCAAACTTTCAGCCCGCACCGGAGTGCCGGTTTACATGACCAACGACGGCAATGCCGCAGCCCTCGGCGAATATGCGCTCCGCCGCAAGCACCTCGGCGGACTTTTGTTAGTCGCGCCGGGAACTGGACTGGGCGGTGGTTTCGTCATGCCCGGCGGACGTGGCTACGAGGGAGCCAACGGGATGGCTCTGGAAGTCGGCCACATCAGCGTGCCATTCCGCGAGGATGACGGGCAGTTGCCAAAATGCACCTGTGGTCTGAAAGGCTGCGCGGAAGCATGGGTCTCGCTGGTCGCCCTACGCCGCCGCCTGGCACTGGAGCTCGCCAAAATGGAATGGACCGAACATCCCTTGAACAACCCGGAAATCCCAGTGGAGGAAAAGGCCTTCAAACTCCGCGAGTATGCGGAAAAGGGCGATGCGCTGGCGGTGCAGATTTTCAAACAACAAGGATTCATCCTCGGCTACGCGATCGCTGATATGGTCCGGACTCTCGACCCCGGGCTCGTTGTCATCGGCGGTGGCTTGGCGGAAACTTCGTTCCGCAACCATTACATGGAATGGATCGAGGAAGGCTTCGCCGACCGCGCGTGGCCGGTTTACCGCCGCAGCCCCATCGATCCCGATCAAATCACCACCCAGTTCGAGTGGGCGATCGGAAAAGACGCAGCCGCCGCCATCGGCATGGCTTACACCGCCCGTGAGATGTTCAGCGATGGTTGAAACGCGCAAGATTCCAGAGAGAAGAATCAAGATAAAAGACAAACAAGAGAACACCTCATTCTTGATTCTGGACTCTAACTTCTAACTCTCTTCCACCCGCGCCAAGCGTGAACGAAAAAGACCGCAGCGAAGGCGAACATGAAGAACGAAAAGAACTGCCCTTTCGTGAAGGCTCCCACCATGGCGGCATCCGGTTCGCGGAAATGTTCGCCGAAAATCCGGAACAGCGCGTAGAGTGCGAAAAATAATCCCGTTAGCAAGCCATCGGGCGCTTTTGGGAATTTGACTCGCACCGTGTAAAGGATCACGAACAGAAGCAGCCCCTCTAACGCCCCTTCGTAAAGCTGCGAGGGATGACGCGGTTCCAGATAGGGTGCGATGGCGTTGCTGACCTTTTCAGAGTGACGATTCGCATCCAACAGGGCTTCAAAATAGGCCGATTTCGCGTAAGGAAATTCCTGATTGGAAGCCGATTCGAGCGTCTGATAGGCCTTGGTGAGCTTCGGCTCGGCCTGCATCGCTGCGCTGGCGGCGTCGTTGAATCGGTCGAACTCAGGCGCATTACCATCCATCAAAGTGAGTGGAAATTTCATCGCCCAATTGACGCCAGACGCCACCCTTCCGTAGAGCTCGCCATTCACGAAATTCGCCATCCGCCCGAAGAACAACCCGAGCGGCGCGACCACGCAGAGCCCGTCTCCGAGACCGGTCCATGTCACCTTTTCCTTGCGGGCATAAAACCACGTAAAAATCACCAACCCAAGGATGCCCCCGTGGCTGGCCATCCCACCTTCCCACACGCGGAAAACCAACAACGGATCGTCCTTCAAGCTACCCCACCCCACTTTCGGGAGATGATAAAATAGGATGTAACCGATGCGACCACCGAGAAACACCCCAAACAAGGCCGCTGCTGCGATGAAATCCCCGGTTTTCTCCGGTTTCAGCACCCACAACCCACGCCGGGCGAAACTCCGCAACAGCAAAAAGCCGCAGACAAAACCCATCAAGTAAGCCAGCCCATACCACCTCAACGCCAAACCGCCGTAGATCGGCAGGGCGATCGGGTTTAAATTATGCACGTAAGTCGCAAACACGGGCGCAGCTCACACCATCCCCATGCCGCTAGCAAGCAGTGATCAATTTCCGTTCTTCGGGATGGGAATTTCAAAATCCCTGCCTAAACTCCACCCATGCCGAGCAAGAAGGAACTCCTTGACCTCCAATTCATCGACGCGCGCCACAAGCTCATCGAGATCGCCGCGTTTCTCGACCGTATCGAGCGCCACCCCGGTGATGAAGACTACCGCTTCACCGCCCTGAAAAAGGCCCTGCCCATCCTACTCACCGACCAACCCGACCGAGCCCGTGCGGTGCTGGAGTCTTTCTCAGACCACACCACCGAGGTTTCCCTCAGCGCCCCATTCCAAGGAGCTTTCGGCGCGGCTCTTCCTACGATCACTGATCACTGATCACTTTCAACTTCCCCATGAAATACATCGAGCCCCACGGCCACATGGTCAGCCGGACGACGGACGACTACGAA
>JBBQDJ010000309.1:0-5397 GCA_038319595.1 Verrucomicrobiales bacterium | reverse complement strand
TCGGCAACATCATCGCCGCTGCCGAAGCTTCCGATGGCGTGTTGAAATTCATGGTCAAGGACGATGCCAAGTCCGCCGCCAAAGAAGTCGTGGTCAAGATCCCCGTCCTCGGTGCCTACAGCAAAACCTGGCCGATCGATTGCCCGAAGTCGGATAAGATCGTCCGCAACTTCATCGACTATGTTTCAAAGCCTGATTCTAACAAGGGCTTCGCTGGCGGTGGCATGTTGATGCTGGTAGCCAGCGGCAACGACAAGGATCTCGGAGTCGTGCGCGATTGGGTCCACGGCATGGCCGCAAAGGACGGCTTCACCATCCCATGGTATATCGGATTCTCCGGAATCACCGTCTGCGAATACTACCTCCGCACCGGCGATCCCGTGGCCATGACCGTGATCCAGCGTTACGTGCGCGATGCCGCGAAAAGCGAATACCTCGACGCCTGGTCCGGCCGTGGAAAAGTCGTGGGCATGAACTATGGCCGCGGTCACCTCAACGCCGGCGGCACTGCCGTGGTCACTTTCCTCATGCTCGCCAAACAATGCGGCGCGGAAATTAACGACAGCCTGCTCAACCGCACTCTCACCCACTTCTTCCGCTTCGCCGGACGCGGGCTCAATCCTTACGGCGATGACCACCCGGAAACCTCCTTCGTGGACAACGGCAAAAACGGCAACCTCGCCCTCGCCATGGCCGCTGCCGCCTCGCTCACCCCGGAGGGCGAGGAATCCATCTACGCCCGCGCCCGTGACATCGCCGCGATGTCGAGTTTCTACACCACCACCTACATGCTCCACGGCCACACCGGCGGCGGCGTCGGTGAAATTTGGCGCAGCGCGGCGGTGACTTATCTTCAGGACAAAAAACCCGCCCAATACCGCGAGTTCCTCGATAACCGTATGTGGCACTACGACATGTCCCGTAGATTCGACGGCTCATTCTCCATCCTCGGCGGAGCCAAATACGAAACCATCGAGTGGGGCGGCTGCTACCCGTGGATCTATGTCTTGCCGAAAAAATCCTTGAGCATCACCGGCGCGGCACCCACCAAGTTTTCCAAAACCTATCAGCTCCCCAAACGCCCGTGGGGCACTGCGGCCGACGATGTTTTCCTCTCGCTCGAAGCCGCGCCCGACAAGGACGGCAAGCGCATGGATCTTTCCGGCGAAACCCTCGCCAAAGACTCCGCCAAGCCGCTCATCGAGCGCTTTCAAACCTCCAGCGAACTCAGCGACGACGAAATCCGCCGCTACATCCGCCACCCGGAATTCCTCATCCGCCACATGGTCGCCAATCATGCGGCAGGCATGAAGATTCATTACATGTGGAAGGAAGCCGGTAAAACTCCGCGTCCACAACTGCTCGAAGAATTTGCCCACGATGCCGATCCTCGCGTCCGCTACGCCGGCCTCCGCGCCGCAACTAACATTTTCGACCCCGAAGCCGAGTGGTGCAAAAAACTTTTCGCCTACGCCATCGAGCTTCTTAAAAACGACGAGGAATCCTGGTTCGTAAAGGACATCTGTCTCGAACTCGTCGCCCTCGGCACGCCGGAGATGATCACACCCCACATCGAGCTCCTCGAGTCCTACCTCGCCCATCCCGAGCAGTGGCTCAATGAAGGCGCGCTCGCCGCTCTAACCAAAGTCGCCCTCGACGAAAAGGCCACCGAGCGCACCATGCCCATCGTCGGGGAATTCATCAGCAAGACCATGCGCCAAAGCACCACCGGCGCAGTACTTCGCACGCTGCGTGATGAACTTCCGGAAGCCGCACCGAAAGTCCAGGAAGCCGCCCGCAAGGCCATGGGCGAAACCTACGCCCACTACAGCGCGCCCAAAACCGCCGAAGGCGGACTCGACCTCAGTCCGCACCGCGTGGGCACCTTGGAGCGCTTTGCCGACACCCTCGCCAGCGTGCCGGGTGGACTCAATGTCCTCTACGAACTTTCAAAACACGAGTTTCCCGACCAAATACTTCCGCACGCACCCGTCTTCCTCGCCGCCAACATCGAGGCACTCGGCCCTGAGTTGAAAAGCATCATCCAGCCCATTATCCGCGATCAGTTGATCTACGAATTTATCGGGAAAAACCGCAACAAGCTTCTGGGTGATATGAAAAAACCCGATAGCAAAGGCGCGCTCGTCACCAACTCCGTGGACGAACTCGTCTCGCTCTATCAGAAGATCGACATCCACGACTACGATTGGAAAAACTTCGGTCCCGACCTCCGCAACACCGAGTGGAACTACCTCAGCTACGAGCCCAAGGAAAAGCAGCCCTACGACAAATCCCCATGGCGTTATCGCCCGGTCAGCGCCCCACCAGGCATGGAAAACTGGTTCAAGCCGGACTTCGCCGCCACCGCCGATTGGAAAAAGGGCCTGCCACCCTTCGGCCAATACAAAGGGAAGTTAGATGACAACCACTCCAGCGGACGCAACCTCTGGAACGAAAAGCCACGCACGCTCTGGGAGAACGAAGTCCTCCTTGTCCGTGGCACCTATCAGTTCCCCGCCCTCAAGCCCGGCCACGCCTACCGCCTGCGCGCCGACCGCGGCCAAGGCGTCGGTGCCGGCGATGGTTTCAAGCTCTACGTCAACGGCAAACCCATCGCCGAGGTCAAGGACGGCCTTGGCAGACGCGCCGGCGACAACCTCCGCGGCGGTTGGATCACCAGCGAGTTCACGGATGACTTTGCCAAAGGCCCCGTCACCGTCGCCGCCATCACCTTCCTCCGCTACGGCGACCGCGCCATCGTCCAAATGCCACCCGAGCCCCAAGGCATCTTCAGCATGTGGTTGGAGGAACGACAACTCCCAGCCCTCGATGCCGAGGCCTTCAGCAAAGCCGCCACCATGACCCCCATGCTCTGCACCGCATGGCAAGCCAGCCACGATCCCGACAGCGACGAGGAACCCGATGAAGACCTCCGTTTCCGCTACGATGGCAAATTTGTCGCGAACCCTGCCATCGTCGGAAAATGGAAAGCCATCGCCACCGTCGATAGCATCGATGCTTTCAATCCCAACGCGAAGTCCGCTTTGGTGAAACCTCTGCTCAAAGACATCGACCTCCGCGCCGACGGCAGCACCGCCTCATCCAGCTTCCTCTGGTCCGGCGATATCCTCATGGACCTCGACCGCGCCCAAGCCCTGAAAATCATATCCAAATCCATCGCTGGAGCCGACTACCTCTTCATCGAATCCGGCGGATTCGGCCCGAAGAACCCCATCGGATGGAAACCCCAGCTCATGGTGCTCAAGCGCCAGTGATCACTGCTTACTCTTACGCCACCGGCCCAACCGTCCCACCATCCACGAACACCGAATTGGTTAAACCCCCCTTCCTGTCATCCTTTCCACGGCCCACATTCATCACCCAACGGATGATCCTCCGATTGACCGGCTCCATGTCCCAGTGAACGTGGGCCACCGTCGGACGATTCAAGATCATGCTGGATGGCTCACAGACCTTTGGCGACAACTTCTGGACGGCGAACCAAAGCTGGGCCGGTGTGCTCACCTCGGGGAACTCCCTCAATTTGTCGACTTTGTTCACCAGCTTCAGCTATGCGAACGCCAGTGGCGGCATTCTCGCCCCCACCACTGGTTCATTCTCGCTCAGCGGCAGCACGCTGAACTTCACCGCTGTCCCCGAGCCGTCCAGCGCCTTGGCCGGGCTGCTGATCGCCGCCGGCCTGCTGCGGCGCCGCCGCGCCTAAAAATTTTCCGGAGTTATTTGGGTTTCTTCCGGAACTAGAGGGGTCGTCGGCTGGGGGGCCGGCGGCCCCGCATTTTTTCATGGAAGGAACGGCGGAACGCGTCCGCCGATGACCATGCGCGGCCAATAAACCTAGAAAATGAAGTAAACCGCAGATGAACGCAGATAGACATTGATTTTAAAAAACTTCTGAAGAATTCAAGCTTCACCCCGAGGGTGAAGCTGACAATCGATTCAACTCTTTGATGATCTGCGTCCATCTGCGGTTCTATTTTCCTCTTTGGGATAAAAAGCGCCTCCATGCGCAAGCGTCGTTCGAAGCGCTTGTCCGCTGTGCCTGTTCTCCACGCTGCCGACGGCACACCGATCACCGCTGGCAATGGCCTCTGGACCGGTGGCGGCACCTTCACCCCAAGCACTCCGGTCAAAAACTTCGCCGGCCTCAAAGTAGTCACCGCGCAGTGAACGGATAAGCACTAAATTCTAAGCACGAAATTCTAAACGAAGATAAAAGCTGAAGCTCCTCATGATCCGCGCTCCTCTCCGCGACCTCCGACCTCTGATTCCAATCAACATTCAACAATCAGCAATCCCCCTTTTCCTCGAGCACACGAAAACCTTCCCAAAAAGAGCATAGTTGCAAATGAAGTAAAAATGGACACCCCCGTTTTCGCCCTGCCACACTCCCACCGATCAAAAAAAGGCATTCCCCCGCGCCTGAAATAATACCACCAAGCCATCCCTAGGATTTCCAAAACTCCTCTTCCTCCGCGCCCTTCGAGCCTCTGCGGTAAAATCTCTTCCTCTTCCCTCTCAACTCTCAACTTCTCCACCCCTATGAAACCTTCCCTCGCCCTCCACTCCTTCCTCCTCGGAAGCACCCTCCTCGCCAGCGTTTCTTCGCTCCAGGCCATCGAATACTACTGGGACTCGAACGTTGCCACTGATGGTTTCGGCACCACCGACGGCACTTGGGGGACCAGCGCATTCTTCAGCACCGGCACTGGAAGTGATTTGGGCACGGCGACTCCCGCTGCTGTGACCACCACCACCTCGGACATTCTTAACATCGGCACAGCCACTCTCGCTTACGGCGACGCGACTCCCGAGATCACCATCAGCGGCGGCACGAAAGCCATCGGCTCAATGATTATTGGCGCGGCTAACACAGCGAGCGTGACCTTCACCACGACCAGCGGTCTCAACTTTGGAGCGGCTGGTGGCACGATCACTAACAACAGCGGCTTTGGCCTTATCATCGGCGGCTTCGTGAATACCACATCCTCCATGGATTTATACGCGAATGGCGCCGGCGCAATTACCCTGAGTTCAGCCACAACCAGTGCCCACACGGGAATCACCACCATCAGGACGGGTGTGGTCAATAGCAACGCCGCCACCTCTCTTGGGGCTTCAGGCACGGATGCTAATAGAACCGTGGTCGTCTCTGGAGCTCGGCTCCATCTTAACAATGCAAACACCTATACGGAGCGTTTCGAGATCGCAGGAACGGGAGATACCGCCACTTCGGGAGCACTCTCAACAGCTGGTAATACGAATAGCCTCAACGGCCTCGTGACCCTCACTGGCGATGCATTAGTCAATGGATCTGCTTCAAATAGCGTGATGAATTTCGGCGGAGGAATTACCCTTGGCTCAAACGCTCTGACATTC
>JBBQDJ010000308.1:0-5404 GCA_038319595.1 Verrucomicrobiales bacterium | reverse complement strand
TACGCAAATCGTTCCACTGAAGAGTATCAACAATCTTTCAACGACACGGAGAAAGCCCAACGAACCAAAACCGTCGAGGATAACGTTCTACAATCTCAAAACGGCTACTCAAGTTTTCTCAATTCAAGTGCCAAGCTGTTTCTTCCAAAAGCCAAACCCGGCTCCAAAATCGCAGATCTCGGCTCCATGCGGGCCATCCGAATCGGGGGGGAGTTGTTTTTACTCCGGCAGTTTTCCACCGCCATCGAAGGGGTCCTCGTTAAGGGAGTCCAAGGAGTCTGGATGAATCAGGAAAAACTGAAGGAGCAATTGCTCGGTGAGGTGGAGGATTTGCTGCCGATCGCCGGCCTGAGCGATGCATCGGATTCCGCGGGCGACCCTCTCGCGCTGGTATCATTCCCGCTTCGCGTGTTGCGGAATGAAAGCATCCCTGCGATTCAACCCGGGCTTAACGCCCCACTCGCAGTCGGTTGGATCGCGGTGCTGATCGCACTTCTCACCGCATCACTCATGGTTCACGGCGTCATGCGCCTCAGCGAGCGCCGGGCTTCGTTCGTGTCGGCCGTGACCCATGAACTGAGAACGCCTCTAACGACTTTCCGGCTTTACTCCGACATGCTCGAAAGTGGCGCGGTGAAAGAGGAGAAACGCGGCGACTACCTGCGCGTGCTTTCGCGGGAGGCAGACCGCCTTTCCCACCTCGTGGAGAACGTGCTTTCGTTTTCCAAGATCGAACGCGGCAGCGCGCGCTCGGTGGTGCGCGAGACGAGCGTTTCTGGATTGTTAGAGCCCATGCGTGAACGTCTCGAGGCGCGCCTCGCCACGGCGAGCATGGTGCTGAAAATGGACAGCGCCTGTGAGCGGCACGTCCGCGTGGACTCCGCCGCCGTGGAGCACATCCTCTTCAACCTCATCGACAACGCCGCGAAATATGCGGCGGCGGGCGATCCACCCCAGGTGGAGATCCAGACCCTGATCACGGGCCGGAATTTGGAAATTCTCGTCAGTGATCAAGGGCCGGGAATTCCTGCCTCGGAGCGCGGTCGCATCTTCCGCGCCTTCCACAAATCCGCCCGCGAAGCCGCTGAAAGCCGCCCCGGAGTGGGCCTCGGCCTCGCCCTATCACGCCGACTCGCGAGGTCGCTGGGCGGCGGACTGGAATGCGTGGATTCGAAACAAGGTGCGTGTTTCGTCCTGCGATTGCCGCTTGCCTAGCTAAGGGGAAGGGACGTCTCGGCCCTTTATTTTTTCATTCACTGCGGGAATAATCGCAAGAACCGGAGTTTCAGGGTGGGAATTTTGCGCTAGTTTGCTGCCGATCATGACAAGCACCGCCGCCAAATCGAAACACGCCGCCGCCGTCACCGCTGCGTGTCGGGCGATTGAAAATGCTGAAGTAGAACCATCCCTGTCCGACCTCGCAGCCGTGGCGGGCATGAGTCCGTTCCATTTCCAGCGCATTTTCAAGCAGGCCACCGGCGTGACTCCCAAAGTCTTCGCGGTCGCACGGCGGGCTGAACGGATGCGGCGGTTAGTGAATCAATGCGCCACCATCACGGAAGCGATCTATGAGGCAGGCTTCAACTCCAACAGCCGGTTCTACGGGAAATCTTCGGAAATGTTAGGCATGACTCCGCGAGCCTGCCGCACCGGCGGCAAAGGCGAGACCATCCGATTCGCCATCGGCGAGTGCTCCCTCGGATCCATCCTGGTCGCCTCTTCGGAAAAAGGAGTGTGCGGCATTCTGCTAGGTGAGGATCCGGACGCGCTCGCCATCGAGTTGCAGAACCGGTTTCCGAAAGCCGAACTCATCGCGGGTGATGAAAATTATGAAGAGCTGATTTCGAAAGTCGTCGGCTTCGTGGAAATGCCGCAGCGCGGTCTCGACTTACCGCTTGATGTGCGTGGCACCGCCTTCCAACAGCGCGTCTGGCAGGCGCTGCGCGACATCCCCGCCGGATCGACGCTGAGCTACGCTGAAGTCGCGGAGAAAATCGGCAGTCCGAAGTCCGTCAGGGCCGTCGCCGGAGCTTGTGCCGCGAATGCCATCGCCCTCGCCATCCCGTGCCACCGAGTGATCCGCACGGACGGCGGCCTCTCCGGCTACCGCTGGGGTGTCGAACGCAAGCGCGCCCTGCTCGGGCGCGAATCCCCCTAAGGAGTGCGGACACTCCTGTCCGCACGACCAATGGAATGCGGAAGCTTAGCGCGAAGCTCTATTCCTCCGCCACTCATTGGCTTGGTGGACAAACGTGTCCCCCCTCCATATTTTCCCATCACCTATGGACCTCTTCGGTAACGACCCGACCGCCAACCTGTTGCCTTGCGACGGCACGGTGAATTATTTTGGCCCCATCCTGAATGTTGCGAAAACGAAGTTCTACTTCGAAACGCTTCTCCATGAAATCCCATGGAAAAACGATGAAGCAGTCATCTTCGGTAAACGCATCATCACTGCGAGGAAAGTCGCGTGGTATGGTGATTCGAATTTCTCCTACACCTACTCCGGCACGACCAAGCAGGCCCTCGTCTGGACGCCGGAACTTTCAGAGCTGAAAACCATCGTCGAGAATCTCACAGGCACCGTTTTCAATTCCTGCCTGCTCAATCTCTATCATCATGGCGACGAGGGTATGGCTTGGCACAGCGACGACGAGAAATCCCTCGGCAAAGACAGCACCATCGCGTCGGTTAGCTTCGGTGCGGAAAGGGAATTTCGTCTCAAGCACAAGCGCACGGAGGACAAGGTTTCGGTCCTGTTGGAAAGCGGCAGCCTACTCGTGATGAAGGACACGACCCAGTCGCATTGGCTGCATTCCATTCCAAAGACGAAGAAAGTCACCACGCCAAGAATCAACCTGACCTTCCGAACGATGATCCACGGTTAGTGAAATCAAGGTCCTGTCACAAGCCGATAGAATTCCTTCGCTGGCGTGGTGGTGCCGCTGAGGTCAGCCGACAGTGTCCCGCTGGACTGATAGAGGGTGTTGACCCTGCGCAGCGCCCATGAGCCGCTGCTCAAGGTGTTGGAGGACTCAATCCAATAAGGTGCGAGCCGGATCGGAGTGAAGGTGATGCGCCGCAGCGCGTGGTTGTAGAGCGGGACCGCCGGGCCGCTGGTGGCGAGATTCGGATTGGTATTCAGATAGAATTCGGTGCGGTTGGTGAGACCATCCTTGTCGGGATCATCCGCCGGATTGCGCCCTGAGCTAACAGCACCCGGATTGATGGTGGAGAAATTCGCGGTCATCCAGTCATCCGGCAGACCGTCGGAGGGGGTGGTGTCCACTGAGAACCCCGAAACGATGCAGTTTGCCGCGCGGCTGAGGTTGACTCCATCGCTGAACTGGACGGTGGCCTTGTCGCTATAGGTTCCGGCCTCGATCTGCGCGTCGGTCAGGCGTCCGCCGCCATAAAAGCCGCTGGGCGTGTAGGTCAGCACGTTTCCCAACAAAGAAAAGGTTCCTGCCGAAGAAGTGCTGCTGGTTAGGCTGGCGGTAAGCGCGGTGCCTTGTTGATCGATGGCCCGCAGTTCGATCCGGTTCACGCCTAACACGCCGACCGGGAGGCTGCCATAGCTCGGGTCGGTGCTGATCGCGGGGATGACCCGGTCGATCGTGTAAGGCGGAGTATTTCCCTGCGGGTAGCCGAATTGAATACGATCCACGTCGTAGGTCTGGATCGTCGCGCCGGTCGATCCGGCCGCCGCGGTGTAATACATGGTGGCGGCTTTCAGAATGGCATTGGGCTCAGCGGCATTGTCACTCGAATGGGCGAGGCCGAGCGAATGGCCGATTTCATGAGTCAGCACCCGTTTGAAATTCGCGGTGGTCAGCATGAAGGAGGCGTTGGTGGTGCTTTCCAGAACCACGTAGCCGCGAACTCGCTCTTGAAATCCCTGAGTGCCGATTTTTCCACCGGTGAAGGTCGCCGAAGCCGGTTGAAAACTACCGCCGCCGATGCCGAGCACGCCACTTCCGTTAGTAATTCTGTTGAAATTGTCATGAAGCTGGATCCTCAAGCGTCGGTCCGAGATCGCGATGGTATCAGCCCCGACGCCGAAGGACTGGGTGCCCTCGTAACGAAACTTGAGCGTCGAAACGCCGGACCACGCACTCAATGCCTCCGCCACTGCGGCGACCGCACCGGCCTCGTTCATGCCGGTGGGGAGTTTCGCGGGGTCGATGTCGATCAGATAGGGAATGGGCTCGCCAGCATCACCGGTGGCAAAACGGGTGGGTTGGCCGCCGGTTTCAATGTAGCCGGTAGGCGTCACCACCGATCCTGGAACCCCGGCGTTGCCTTGGCCGGTCTCGAAATCCGTCGCGGTGACCGGGACGAGCTTAGGTCGGGGACCGCGGGCTCTTCCCCGGAAATAATCACTGATCTCACCGCGCTGCTTGGCCGACCGATAGGCATGGTAAGGGTCAGCGGACCAGTTTCCATCGCCGTCGCGATTCAATAACAGGACATAGGATTTTCCGGCTTCGAGCGGGATCGAGTCCGATCGGAAATCGCCACGTCCGTGGAGGGTTCCACCCGCAGTCGTCATCTCGATCTGCTCGGGCACTTGACCCTTGAAACGCTCGACCCGTCTCAGGCTGACGCGCGTCCGAATCGTTTGATCACCGGCCAGGTAAGGCTCTGAGGAGAGCACTTCCATCTCGGCCACCGAGCGGCTCCGGTCGAAGGCGTCGGCATCCGTTTCCGAGGCAATACAGCCGCCAAACGCATGGCTGGAAATCAGCGGTCCGGTAAAGGCGAAGAGGGAAAAAGTAGAGATCAAGGAAACACGCGCCATGCTTTATTAAGCTAGATTGAAGTTCAAGTTGTCCAGCTTAAATGTCGCGACCCGCTCGCACCTCCAAGGCGCTTGAGAGGAGGCACTGGAGTGTTGTCGAGTGTTGTGGACCATGTTCGTTTCATGATCTTGCCTGCCGGATCGACCGGTGACTTTTTACAAACTTTTGACACTTCTCCCCGAGCTCGGAGCTACGATGGCCCGGTCATGAAAACACCAACACTATTGATCGCCGCGCTCTTGGTCACCTCCCTTCACGGACAGGAAGATTCGTCCAACCCAACAGACACCGACTCAAACACGCCGAGAGAAGTCTCCATCTGCTATGAGACGTTTTCACTGCCACTGGCGATGGCGACAAAACTCCAACGGGAGCCAATCTCGGATTCCGATCTCTATGCCCGCATCGCCGCCGCTGTGGATGAGCAGACCGTGCGGCAAGAAACTTTCACGATGCTGCGCTGCAAGTCCGGGCAGAAAGCAACGTCGGAAAGCATCAGCGAGCAAATCTATCCTACGGAATACGAACCGCCATACATGCCCGACACTGTGGGCGTCGCCATCACGCCTCCAAAGTCAAGGGAGACGCCCGACGCTGATAGC
>JBBQDJ010000307.1:0-5412 GCA_038319595.1 Verrucomicrobiales bacterium | reverse complement strand
TCTCAACTCAACGCTCGATGGAAATGAAGCCCGCCGCCGCATCGACGGGCTCGACGCCGGGGGCTATCAGCTGCTCTACGTCGCGCCCGAGCGACTGATGTTGCCGGATTTCCTGTCACGGCTGAAAGGCTGGAAAATCGCCGCGCTGGCGGTGGACGAGGCGCACTGCATCAGCGAGTGGGGCCACGATTTCCGGCCGGAATACCGCCGCTTGCGCGAGGTCCGGCAGCTCATCCCGGACATCCCCATTCTCGCCCTAACTGCCACCGCGACCGAGCGGGTGCGCGAGGACATCGTCCGCCAACTCGAACTCTGCGATCCGTCGGTTTTCCTCGCCAGCTTCAATCGGCCGAATCTGAAATACCAGGTCATCGCCAAGGCCGGAGCGGCGGCGCAGGTCTGTAATTTCGCCAACGCCCGGCCCGACGAGTCCGGCATCGTCTATTGTCAGTCACGCAAAAATACCGAGGCTCTCGCCGCCACGCTCCGCGCCCAAGGATTTTCCGCCGTGGCCTATCATGCCGGACTGGATCCGCAGGAACGCGCGAAAAATCAAGACGCCTTCCTCCGCGACGAGGCGAAGATCGTCTGTGCCACCGTCGCCTTCGGCATGGGCATCAACAAACCGAACGTCCGCTACGTCATCCATGCGGACCTGCCGAAAAACATCGAGGGCTACTATCAGGAAACCGGCCGCGCCGGCCGCGATGGCCTGCCTGCCGATTGCCTACTGCTATTTTCTCGCGGCGACGTGATGAAATACCTCAAGTTCCTCGACGACATCCCAGACGGACAGGCCCGCGCCGTCGCCCATCAGCAGCTCGACCAGATGACTCACTTCGCCGAGAGCGACACGTGCCGGCGGGTGAGTTTGTTAGGGTATTTCGGGGAAACCTGGCCACTGGAAAACTGCGGTGGCTGCGACCACTGCCTCAGTCCGCGCGAAAAATGGGATGCCACCACGGATGTTCAGAAGCTCCTCAGTTGCGTCCTGCGCATCCGCCAGGCGGCCAATTTCAACGTCGGCCTCAACCACGTCGCCGAGGTGCTCACCGGCGGCCTGTCCGAGAAAATCCTCCGTTGGAAACACGACCAACTCACCACCCACGGCATCGGCAAGGACCAGCCGCGCCCGTATTGGGTGGACCTCGGTCGGCAACTGCTGCGGCTCGGGCTGCTCGTCGGCAGCGAGGACAAGTTCCCCACGGTCGCTGTGAGCCAGCAGGGGATCGACACTTTGAAAAAACGCGAGGTCGTGATGCTCACGCGCTCGCTTGCCGTGCCGAAATCCAAGGTCCTTCGCACCGGAGACATCCCCTGCGATCCCGGCCTGTTCGATCGCCTGCGGATGCTGCGCAAGGACCTCGCCGATGCGAAAAACGTCCCGCCTTACGTGGTTTTCTCGGACGTCACGCTGCGCCACTTTAGTCGCGACTATCCGCAGAACGACACCGCGCTGCTCCGCATCCCCGGCGTCGGCGAGAAGAAACTCGACGACTACGGCCGCGACTTCATCGAGGTCATCCGCGACTGGCTAGCAGAAAACGAGCGGTTGAATTTTATTCCGTTAGAGGCTGCCGCCGCTCCCCCACTCCGACCGACGGGCATCACCGGCGGCACTGCGGCGATTACCCTGGAGCTCTTCAAGTCCGGGCAATCCATCGCAGACATCGCCAAAAGCCGCAGCCTAGCAGAATCCACGATCGAGAGTCATCTCGCCCAAGCCATCGAGAATGGGACGACGCTTGAACCGCGCGGCCTTTACAGCGCCGAGGAAGAACGCCAGATGCAGGCCGCCCTCGAGGGCTACGACGAAATCGCTCTCAAGCCCGTTTTCGAGCAACTCGAAGGCCGCATCAGCTACGGCAAGCTGCGGCTCTACCGGGCGTTGAACTCGCGACAAGAAGCTAACTGCTAGAAATTGTCATTCATCAATCCGCGGCACCACGCGGTTTCTTGCGTCTTGCCAACGGATGGTAGTCCAGCCATAACCGAGAGGTCGTTCCCGAACCGCTGACCCCTCTCAAAAGCCATGTTGTCTAAATTTCATCCCCTCCTCTGTGGCGCCGTGTTTGCCATTTCCGCAAGCGTTTCGGCCTTTGCCCAAGCACCGGCCGAGGCCCCTGAAGCCACTCCGGCGGCGGACGCGAAAAACAACGAGTTCATGAAACTCGTCCAAAGCATCGACTGGAAGATCGAAGGAGAAGGCACCTTGGGCAGCGTCGCCAATCTCCATGTGCCATCGGGTTACCGTTTCACCGGCACCGGCGGGACGGTCAAGCTGATGGAGGCGTTCGGGAATCTCACCAGCGGAACCGAGCTGGGCTATGTTTCGCCGCTCAACATGGATTGGTTCGCGGTGTTCGAGTTTGACGACGTCGGCTACGTGAAGGACGACGAGAAGGACAAGCTCGATCCCGACGCCATTTTGGAACAACTGAAGGAGGGCCAGCAGCAGGCGAACAAGCAACTCGCGGAACGTCGCATGGCCACTTTGGAAGTGCTGGGTTGGCAGACGCCGCCGTTTTACAATCCGGCGACGAACAATCTGGAGTGGGCCATCCGGCTGCGCAGCCAGGGCGGTGGGGAAACGATCAATTATAAAACCAAACTGTTAGGTCGCCGCGGCGTGATGGATGTCGTTCTGGTTTGCAGCGAGGAGGAATTGGCCACGGTGATTCCGGAATACCAGAAATTGCTCACCGGCTTCACCTATCAGAAAGAGGAATCCTACGCTTCGTTCACCAGCGGTGACAAAATCGCGAAGTATGGCCTGACCGGCTTGATCGTCGGCGGTGGCCTACTGGTCGCGGCGAAGTCCGGTTTGCTCGGGAAATTGTTGAAACCCATCATCATCGGAGTGATCGCGATCGGTGCGTTCTTGAAGCGCATTTTCGTCGGCAAGACCAAGGAGTCGATTTAAGCGGGACTCCTCCATGCCCGCTTTCGTCGAGTTCGCCTTGATTGCGATCGCGCTCTATCTTTGGGAATCCACGCTTTGGATCCCGCTGCGTGGAGTGGCACTGAGAAAGCGCTGGCTGGGTGCTCATTGGAAGGCGCTTGATCCGGGAAGCCTCATCGCCACTCGCGAGATCGGCTTGGTACCGATGCTTCCATTTCCGCCGGATGTCGGACTCGCGCCCTGCCAAGCGCCGCCGCTTCTCGCGGACGATGCCGGACTTTTTCTGGAGCGGGCGGACGGTCGGATGGAGGCGTTAGAGGGCACTCGTTGGGAAGACGTGAAGGAGGAGGCGCATCATCTTCTGGTCGGTAGCCAACGAATCCGCATCACCTCGAAACGCTGCATCGAGGTGCTGCGGCGGGCAAAGCAACGCGGAGCCACCCCGGAGGCGGCGGCCCGTGAAGCGATGAGGTTGGCGCTTTCGCCAGCGCGCGCGGGCCGGGAATGGAAACGCTGGAAATTGGTATCCAGCCCACTGCGGATTTATGGGCCGCTTTTGACCCTTGGGTTTTTCATCGGTTTGCCGCTGGCCTATGTGAAGCTGGGCACCTTGCCGACGCTGATTCTGGCGCTGTGGCTCTGGTGCCTGATGGCGTGGACGGGTTGCCACTTGTGGTGGCTGGCGAAGCGAGTGTATCCCGGCGCAAGAGCGGCGTTGCGGACGGATGCGCTGTTGGCGTTGATCGTGCCGTTTCATGCGATGCGGGCATTGGAGATCGCTTCGGTTCACGCGATGGGAACGACTCACCCGGTGGGTTTGCTATTGTCGGCGGGGGATTTTGAAAATCCTTGGTTAGGGCGCTTTGTCCGGCGGGTGCTTCATCCCATCGACACGGATTTACGCCACGCCGCCGCCGTTCGGCCGATGCTGGTGAAGGCCTTGGCGAGATGGGGCCGGCAAATCGAGGATTTCGATACGGTGCCGGACCACTCCGCCGATGCCGGAGCCGTGAGTTACTGCCCCCGTTGTCACGGGTTGTTTCTCGCTGGAGTGAAGTCCTGTGCGGATTGCCGGGGGCTGGCGCTGCGGCAAATCTAACGAGATTGAGCGATTCAGAGTTTGAAATTATGCTTGGCCAGCACGGCTGCGGGGTCGATGCACACGAAAATCACCTTGGACAATTGTAATCTCCAGTAGCCGGGGAACGTTAACCCGCAGCACGAATGATGGATTTCAAGCCCTTGACATACGCCATGCTGGCCGGATCGCTGGCCTCCTCGCTGTGGGCGGCTCCAGCGCCTGACGCCGTGGATTTCAACCGGGAGATCCGGCCCATCCTTTCGGGGAAATGTTTCCTGTGCCACGGCCCTGATGGAGACGAGCGCAAGGGCGGCCGCAAAGACAGCGGTGGTCTCCGGCTTGATACCGAGGAAGGCGCGCGGATCGATCTCGGTGGATACGCGGCAGTGGTGCCCGGCGACTCGGCAAAGAGCGAATTGTATCTTCGAATCACCACCGATGACGAGGACGAGGTGATGCCGCCGCCCAAACACGGGAAACCGTTGGAGGCGAGGGAGGTGGCTCTGTTGCAACGCTGGATCAGCGAGGGCGGCAAATACGCCAAGCACTGGGCCTATCAAAAGCCGGTCCGCCCGGCTGTGCCGGAGCTTAAGTCGGGATTTGTGCTGCAAAATCCGATCGACCATTTCGTCGCCACTCGCCTCCAAGCCGAAGGCTTGGCCCAAGCACCTGAGGCGGACCGGCGCACGCTCGCGCGGCGGGTCGCACTGGACCTGACCGGACTGCCACCGACCTTGGAGGAGGCGGATGCCTACGCCGCAGACACGCGCCCGGACGCCCATGCCCGCTATGTCGATGCGATGCTGGCCAAGCCCGCTTTCGGCGAGCACTGGGCGCGGATGTGGCTGGACTTGGCGCGCTACGCGGATTCCGCCGGATATGCCGACGATCCGGAGCGGACGATCTGGGCCTTCCGCGACTACGTGATCCGCTCGCTCAACGAGAACAAGCCGTTTGATAAATTTACACTGGAGCAGCTTGCCGGCGACCTTTTGGAAAAACCCACGGAAGAGCAGTTAGTGGCGACTGCGTTTCACCGCAACACCCAGACTAACAACGAAGGCGGCACCGACGACGAGGAGTTTCGCAATGTCGCCATCGTTGACCGCGTCAACACCACGATGGCGGTCTGGATGGGCACCACCATGGCCTGCGCCCAGTGCCACACCCACAAATACGACCCGATCACCCAGCAGGAATATTTCTCCGTGTTCGCCATCCTCAACAACACCGAGGATGCCGACCGAGGAAACGAAGCCCCGGTGTTTTCGATGTTCACAGAACAACAGCTGAAGGATAAAACGGAGTTAGAGAAAATGGTCCCGGAGCTGGAAGCACGGCTGAAGCAGGATCCCAAGGCCGCCATTCCTGCAGACATCGCCGCCTTGATGGCCAAGCCTGAGAAGAAGCGCAGCGACGCGGATCGCGC
>JBBQDJ010000306.1:0-5413 GCA_038319595.1 Verrucomicrobiales bacterium | reverse complement strand
GTATGCAAATGAAGCGAGGATTCGTGCAGGCTAGAATTACCAGAACATCGCGTATAGGACGACAGTCGCAAACACCACACCGAATCCAACAATCTTGGCTGTTTTCGACGACTCCAAAGCGATGAGATCAGTCGTCGGCATGATGACCGGTTTAGCCAACGGCTTGACCATGGTAATGATCGCCATCACCGCCAAAACCACTCCGAAACAAATGGCCATCCGATTCAAAAATGGAATTTGTCCTTGGAACAAATACAGGTAGCCGTAGAGCACCACGTTGACGAGGATGCCTAGCCAACCCAGGAAGCGAGGAGCACGCGGGACGAGGAATCCGAAGAGGAATACCATCAAGACACCTGGACTGATGAAGCCTTGGAATTCTTGGATGAAGGTGAAGATTCCACCAAACGCCGGGTTGCCCAGATTCGGTGCGATCAAGCATGAGATCAGGACGAATAAAATGGTGAAGAATTTCCCGACTCCCACCAGTCGGTCCTGGCTGCTCGAAGGTGCCAATTTCTGGAAGATATCGATGGTGGCGATGGTGGATGCCGAGTTGAGCATGGAAGCCAGCGAGGAGACGACCGCACCAAAGATCGCCGCGAGGACAAACCAGGTGATTCCGGGTTGCATGAGCTTGCGCAGTAGCATTGGGAATGCGGCGTCGTAATCGTAGCCGATCAGTTTGGTGCCAACTTTGATTTGCTTAACGGCTGCCATCTCAAGCAGCCCATTGTTGAGCCCGGTGAGTTCATCGGCGGTGGCGGTGGCGGAAATTTCCATCTTTTCGCCGAGGACGAGTGCGTTGTGCTCGATGACTTTCCGGGTGTTATCAGGATCGATCTTCGAGAAATTTCCCGTCACTGGATAGACACGGGGCTTGCCATCTTCACCGGATTTACCGATCGCGGCGAGGGTCACTTCATTCTTCTTGATCGCCTCAGCTCGCAGATCTTTGCTGTAGAGATTGAAACAGAGAATACCGGGAATCACGACGACGAAGGGAACGATCAGTTTCAAGGCCGCCGCAAAAACGATTCCTTTCTGGCCCTCTGCTAGGGATTTGGAACCGAGGGTGCGTTGGACGATGTATTGATTGAGACCCCAATAGAAGAAATTAGGAATCCACAGTCCTAGAAGGAGTGCTGTCCACGGGATGGCGGCATCGGTCTTTGGGCGGATCATGTGAAGTTTTCCACCCGAAAGATTTTCACCCTCTTTAGCCACGGCCTCACCTTTTTTACCGTCGTTTAGCAGGATGAATCGTTCCCAGCCACTTGCCTTTTCCAAGTCCTCCACCGTGGTGGTCGAATTGGCCACTTTGGTTTGGATCAAATCGTTAGGATTCGCGTCCTTCATCGCACCGAGGGCGAGGAACATCACCACCGCACCACCGACAATGAGTGCCGCTCCCCAGATGAGATCGGTCCACGCACAAGCCTTCAATCCGCCGACGAAAACATAAAGCGCCGCAGAGAGCCCGATAATCCAGCAACCCACCGTGATGGATCCTAAATCAAGCCCGAGCACACTGTGTCCGGCGAAGAAAACCGATACCACCTTGGCACCGGAATAAATAACCGAGGCGGTAGGAACACCCACCAGAATGACGAGAGTGGAAATGGCCATCACCGTGCGCGAGACCACCCCGTAGCGGTATTCGAGGAATTCTGGAATGGTGTAAATGCCACAGCGTAGCAGTTTTGGCAGGAACACGAACGCCACCACCACGAGAGTGATCGCGGCCATCCATTCATAGGAGGCAATCGCCATGCCTAACCAGTCGGCGGCTTGGCCCGACATTCCAACGAACTGCTCGGTCGAAATATTCGCAGCGATCAGTGAGAAGCCTACGAGCCACCATGTCAGCCCACGTCCCGCGAGGAAATAGCCGGCCGCGCCACCTTGCTCTCCAGCGCCCTCCGTCTCCTTGTTTCCTTGCCAGATTCCGAAGGCGATGACGCCGATGACTGCGACAAAGAAAAGGACCATGTCGAGAGTCCCCATCGCGCTGGTGGGGACAGTGGCTTGGGCGATGAGCGGTATGGGTATTGTCATGTTTTGATGGGTTGGTGTTTCAGAGAAAAATGTGAGGCCTCGATGAAGGTATTATTTGGCTGAGAATTTAAAAATCATCTTGTGCTCGTAGGACTGACCGGGGCGGAGGACCGCTGATGGGAACGCGGGTTTGTTAGGAGCATCCGGAAATCCTTCGGTCTCGAGCGCGAACGCCGTGCGATAGGCATAGGCGACACCGCCCTTGCCGATGGCCTTACCATCGAGAAAATTTCCGCAGTAAAACTGGATCGCAGGTTGGTTGGTAGAGATTTCAAGCTGCCGGCCGGACTTGGGATCCTTTACGGCGGCAGCGAGGTGCATTTCAGAACCCTTCTTGAGAACCCAAGCGTGATCGTAACCGCCGCCAAACTTGAGAGCCTCGGTGTCATCGTTGACTCGATCCCCGATGGCGGTTGGCTGATTGAAATCCATCGGCGTGCCGGCGACATCAGCGATTTCACCGGTGGGAATGAGACCTTTGTCAGTGGGCAAGAAGCCATCGGCGTTTAGTTTGAGAATGTGGTCGAGGATGGTGGTGGTAGGATCTCCTGATAGATTCCAGTAAGTATGCTGAACGATGTTGAGAATGGTCGGTGCGTCGGTGGTCGCCTTGGCACTCCATGCGAGCTCATTTTCGTCGTTGAGCGAGTAGGTGACCTTGAGGGTGAGATTACCGGGATAGCCTTCCTCGCCATCCTTGGCGGTGTAATCGAATTCCACCGAGTTCTCCCCGACGATCTTGCCGGCCCAGACGACCTTGTCGAAACCCTTGAGTCCGCCGTGAAGGGCGCAAGGAATCCCACCCGGGCTATTGTTAGTGGCGAGGGTGTAATTCTTTCCATCCAATGAAAATTTCCCGTCCTTGATCCGGTTGCCAAAGCGGCCGACCGTCGCGCCGAAATAGGAAGTGTTGGTCAACCAACCCGCGAGCGTGTCGTAGCCGTGGGTGATGTCGGCGAATTTCCCGGACTTGTCGGGAGTCTCCATGGAAACCAGAATGGCACCATACTCGGTGACCCGCGCCTTGAAGCCGTTCTTGTTGGTCAAGGTGAAGATTCTGACTTCTTTTCCATCAGGCATCGCGCCGTAAATCTCCTCTTTCACCTTGGATTCTTTCGCCATCACGGTCGTTTGTTGGCAGGCAAGAAAGCCGATGACCAGCATCGAAATCAGCAAATGGGTTTTCCGCATACGCTGATGGTTTGGCTGATAATCTGGGGTCTGCCAAGTGCCAACTTTCCACTCAGATGGGGGGTGACGGGAGGGCGAAACCATGATAGGAAGCACCCATGGCAAATGAGAAGAACTGGGAGAAGCTGCTGGGGTCCATCCTTCAGGATTTCAACTGTCAGACCGGCACCCTGCATCGGGCGGAAAACGGCGGCAAGATGCTCGAACTGGTCTGCCAGATCGGCGTGCCGGAGAGTTTGATGGACCGAATTTCATCGATCCCGTTCGGCAAGGGCATCGCTGGAGCAGCGGCCGAGCGGCGGGAACCGGTGGAGCTATGCAATCTGCAGGAAGATCTGGGCGGCGTGGCCAGGCCGGATGCCCGGAAAACCGGGGTATCCGGATCACTCGCCGTCCCGATTCTCTCCAGCGCCACCGGCGCGGTCATCGGCACGCTCGGCATCGGCATGTTCGCCCCCTACGAGTTCTCGGACCCGGAGAAGGAGCGCCTGACGGAAATCGCCGCCGGGATCGGCAGAGATTTTGAAGATAAAGAAGGCTGAGATTGTTGACCCGGCCGGGGATGTCACTAAAGTGCGGCTATGACAACGGCGGAATCAGCGACCAAGGTTCTCGACACCATGCTTGGGCACTTGGGCTTTTCGGCAACGATCGAGGTCCAGCAGACCGATGACGGCCCCTGCCTGCAGATCCATTCCGGCGAGAGCGGAGTGCTGATCGGCAAGGACGGCGATCGGCTGGATGACCTGCAATACCTCGTGAACCGGATCGTCCGGCGGCACGATCCGAAAGCGGAGCGGATCAAGGTGGATTGCAGCCATTTCAGATCGATTCAGGAGGATCAGTTGCATGAAGAGGTGAAGGGAATCGCCGATCGGGTGAAGACCACCGGCAAGCCATTCGAAATGCGACCCTTAAATGCCTACTATCGGCGACTGGTTCACAATATCCTCGTCGGCGACCCCCAAATCGCCTCCCATTCGCCCGCGGGGGATGATCGGCTCAAACGAATCACGATTTCCGCCAAACAAACTCCCGGCTCCGCTTCATGAAAAAGTTCTTCTTCGACTGCGGCACCCGCGATGCCACCGCCTCTCTTGGGATTTTGGCGCTGCGGGTCATGGTCGGACTGATGATGCTCATTGGCCACGGGATTCCGAAAATCCAGAACTTCGGGTCGCTCAAGAGATTCTTTTATGTCCCTGACTTTCTGCCGCTGAGCTGGGCACCGGCCTGCCTGATTGCCTGCATCGCTGCCGAGGTGGTTGCCGCAGCGTTGATCATCATTGGTTTCGCCACCCGTCCTGCAGCCTTCGTCTTGGGCTTCTGCATGGTGGTGGCGGCCTTCGGTAAACTGGGAACAACCCCTTGGTTCGTCAAATCCGCAACGCTCATCGAAACCAAGGAACTCTCCCTCATGTATCTGATCCCGATGGTGGCGATCATCCTTGCCGGCGCCGGTGGCTACTCGCTGGATGCCGCCATTTGCAAGGACAGCAAACGCCGCCGCTGGTGAAGCCATGGAAACCCACCGCCTTGTCCTTCCCGGCGACCTGAACCACTACGGGTTCCTGTTCGGCGGGCGTCTGTTAGCCTGGATTGATGAAGCATCATGGATTGCCGCCAGTCTGGACTATCCGCACTGCCAGTTCGTCACCGTGGCGATGGATACCGTCGAGTTCCATCACAGCGTGCGGGACGGCACGATCCTGCGGATTTCCTGCGAGCGAGAGAGGGAGGGCAAAACTAGCACAACTTACTCCGTGAAGGTGATTGACGAGAAAGCCGGCCCAGCGACGATTTTTTCCACCCGTGTGACCTTCGTCAGTGTCGATGACGCAGGCCGGAAACGCAGCATCCGCTAAAACCCTGTTTTCTTTTGGAACCTCGGATCGAAACTGTCGACATCGTTCTCCCTTTGGAAAAATCCGAGGACGAAGGCAGCCGTCGGCAAGCCGCGGCCAACCAACTCGGCATCCCCTCCGCTAGAATCGGTGGGATGAAGCTACGCAAGCACTCCATCGATGCCCGCCAGCGGGCAGTCAAGGTCCAGCTTCGGTTAGATATTTCCATCGATGGTCCCCTGCCCCCGGATGAAATCCCCCATTGGTCGACTCCGCCGTTGGCCGCAAGCGCGCGGACGGTCATCATCGTCGGCTGTGGA
>JBBQDJ010000305.1:0-5433 GCA_038319595.1 Verrucomicrobiales bacterium | reverse complement strand
CGTTAGGGGAAGGACGACTGACACGCCGTTAGACTCTTTGACAAAAGTCATCGCCGATGTTTCCTCCCGACTAACTTGAATCCAGAGTTAAGGAGGAGGGACCTTATTGTCCCTCTCTTCGACCTCAGACTGCACAACGAAGAAGCGACAATAAGGTCGCTACTCCTTACGGGTCGGATCTACGGGCGTTCTCAAGTTACTCCCGGTTCCACACGCAGCAGCCAGCGCCGGGTTCGGGGCTAGAAAAGAAAATGGAACCACAGATGCACCCAGAGGGCATAGTAAACACAGATAGACACAGATGATGAATGAGTTACAAGATTTTAGGCGTTCACTCTAGGGGTGAAAGCCAAATCGTTTATCACTCTCTTTCAATCCGTGTATTCCGGTGTAATCCGTGGTTTCCATCTTCCTCTTTCGGATTAATCTCTGCCATGGCCCGACCAAAGCCCGCGATCCTCTTTATTTTCATCACGCTGTTTCTGGATATCTTCGGCATCGGAGTCATCGTGCCGGTGCTGCCGAAACTGGTAGAGGAACTTCAAGGCGGCAATGTCCAGGCGGCGGCGCATTCGGTGGGCTGGCTTGGGGCCTTGTATGCGCTCATGCAGTTCATTTTCTCTCCCGTGCTCGGCAGTCTATCCGATCGTTTTGGCCGGCGCCCGGTCATCCTTGCTTCGCTCTTCGGATCCGGTATCGACTACCTGGTGCTCGCCTGGGCGCCCACCATCGGCTGGCTGTATCTGGCGCGGATCGTTTCCGGAATCACTGCGGCGAATTTCTCCGCCGCCAGCGCCTACATCGCGGACGTCACGCCGCCGGAGAAGCGAGCGGCGGGCTTTGGCATGATCGGTGCGGCCTTCGGGCTCGGCTTCATCGCCGGTCCGGCGATCGGTGGCTTGTTAGGAGAGCATGGCTTGCGGGTGCCCTTCCTCGTGGCGGCCGGGATCACCCTGCTGAACTGGGTTTACGGCGCCTTCGTCCTGCCGGAGTCGCTCGCACCGGAGAACCGCCGTCCGTTCACCTGGGCCAGCGCGCATCCCATCAAGGCGCTGGCGGCTTTGAGTCGCTGGCCGCTGGTGATGGGTCTTGCTGGCACCCACTTTCTAACGATGATCGCTAGCAACATCTATCCGTGTCTGTGGGTCCTCTATACAGGAAATCGTTATGGTTGGAACAGCAAGCAGGTGGGCCTCTCGCTGGCCCTCGTCGGTGTGATGGCGGCCATCGTCCAAGGCGGTCTTGCCGGGCGCATTCTGAAGGTCATTGGCGAACGCCGCGGCGTGTATTCCGGGCTGCTCGCCATGGCGGTGGCCATGGGCTGTTATGGTGCGGCCACGCAAGGGTGGATGGTCTATTGGATCATTCTGGTCGGATCGCTTGCGGGTATCGGCTCACCCGCCATCCAGTCGCTCATTTCGCAAGCCGTCCCCGCTGATGAACAGGGGGCGGTGCAGGGCGCGCTCAACAGCATCACCAGCGTCTCCGGCATCATTGCCCCATTGCTATGGACCGGAATCTTCTCTTGGTCCATCGCGCCGGAGCGGAGCATCCAACTGCCGGGCTTGTCGTTTTATGGGGCATCACTGGTTTCCCTGATCGCGGCGTTTCTCGCCTGGCGGGCATTCCACCGGCCCGCCGTTTAGCAGACTTATCGGACTGCTCCGACAGGTCGGCCAGTGGGAAAGCGGGAACATGGTTATGCAGTCCGAAATCAATACTTCTGCGTAGTGGCATCAGACTTGGCATATCGCCCGCAAAACATAGCCACCACGGAGCCAAAAAATCCTTGTCAAATCAAGGAGTGACGGCCAGCTTCAATCGGTCTTTTAATAGTAATTTTCCAAGACTTACGAACAAATGCGGTTCGGTTTCAGATCAAAACCATGGATGCCAGACACTATCCCGACGAAGCGTATTCCGAGTGCGACGAAATGACCTATCAAATCCAGAGTGCGCTTGGAGGAAGCTCGTTGAGGATTTGGCCCCATCTCCTCTTGATTGGAAGTGCGATACTTTTCATGTTCATCGATCCCAGAGTGTCAGGAGTTCTGATTCTGGTAATGATCCTAGGTATAATCTACTTGATCAGTCGCTTTCACGCCGCTTCCACGAAGATCAAGAGTCAATGCCCGGATTGCCGGATTTTATTGGTACGCGAGGAGCACTTTGGGGATGAATACTTTGTGTGCCACAAGTGTCAGCGATACGGAAGGGGACGCGCCAATGGCTAATTCCTGTCGTGGCGAGATGGGGTGTATTGCAAAGCGGAAGGTCATTTTTCCAACTGATATTCCTGCCGGAGAGTAACGATCGTCTTCTCAACCTCCACGTCATCCAGCGGTCGTTGCCAGATCAGGAAGCGGGCGATTTCACCATCGAATGATTCCTTGCCAGGATGTTCCACGGCATCGCGCTCCTGTCCCACGGCAAGCCGAGATGGATTGGCGGCGGGGTTGACCGGGATCACTCCGGTGGCCAGCGGTTTTTCCGAGTCGATGAAAAATTCGAGGACAGTCTTCCCGGTGCCTGCCTGCATCCGGCCTATCAGAATGTGGAATCTGCCGGGCTCCAGCGGCGGTGCCAGCAACTGCGGGTTGTTCACATCGAAGCGGCCGAAGGATAGGCCGTTGCGCGCTCCATACCAAGGCCGGTTGTCGTCGGTGACACAGCCCCAGATGCCTTCGTAAAAGCCGCCGTTTTTCAAGTTTCCGAAAAACGAATTCACATCCTTCACTCCGACCCGTTGCGGGCGGACGGCGATCACTGCTGCCCAGGTGTGGCCCATGCCGGTGGATAGTGAATCGAAGGCATCTTCCTCGGCGCAGACCAGTTCCTGTTGGAGAAACACCAGTGCGGGTTTTCCTCCCAGCGCTGGTAGATTTTTAAGCAAGGTGGGGCACCCGGATCCGGGCTCGGCGCGGCCGCCATCCTGCTTCACGAACTCAAACCGCTTTCCTGCCACCTCACTGGTCCATTTGACCACCCGATCGCCCGTTTCCGTCTCCACCCCTTTGGCGGCATCAAGATCCAACAGCAGACCTTTGATCGGCAGGACACTCTCCTCGGCGTGAAGGGGAGCGAGCAGGAGCAGGAGCAGGAGGAGGTGACAGCGCATGGTGGCGGTTACGTCTGTCAGTTCCGCAGGGTTTCAATGGACTGCCGGGAACTACCGGTGTTGATGGAAATTTCGGTGTTCAATCCGGCGGATTGGCGATACGGCATCTCTCCTGACCATGCGCCTGAAACTCACCATTGCTTACGACGGACGTCCTTTCAACGGCTGGCAATCGCAGGCGGGTGGAAACACCGTGCAGGACATCATTCAGGAAGCGATGGCGGAAGTGGCCAAGCAACCGCTGCGACTCCACGGTTCGGGCCGGACCGATACCGGGGTGCATGCGCTGGCGCAGATCGCGCATTTCGACGCACCGCCGGAGATCACAATGAACCCGTTCAACTGGGTGCCGGCGCTGAATTGCAAGCTTCCGGCGACGATCCGCATCATGGCGTGCGAGGAGGTGGCAGCGGATTTCCACAGCCGCTTTTCGGCCATCGGAAAAGTCTATCATTTCGATCTCTGCACCGATCCCATCCTGCCGCCGCTGAAGGCGGGGCTGGCATGGCACCTGCCGCGGCAACTGGATGTGGATGTGCTGTGGGACGCGCTGGCCTTGTTCATCGGGCGGCACGATTTCCACGCATTTGCCGCCTACCGTGGCAACGAGACGCCGGACATCGACTGGTGCCGGACGATCGAGTCGGTGGAGCTGACGACGCTGCAGGACGGCTATCAGATTTCCTACAAGGGCGATGGCTTCCTCTATAAAATGGTGCGCCTGCTAACAGGTGGTGCGGTCCACGCGGCGCAGGGGCGCATCCGGCTGGATGATTTTGCGGAACTGTTAGACCAGCCGCTTGGTCTGCCCCTCGGGAAATCCCCGTTGTGTGCGCCGGCCGACGGGTTATATTTAAAAGAGGTTCTGTACGACCCAAAATGAACAAGCCAGTCCAAGGCGGCTATCGCGATGCGACGACCCTCCAGGTCGCGAGTAGGGTCAGTAAAGCCCCGGCGATTTCCAAGGGATGAAATGATTCGCCGAAGAATGCATAGCCACCTATGGCCGTGATCAGCGGCAGTAGCATCTGCAGCGAAGACCCGCGCGACACCGACATGAACTGATAGGCCCGCGTCATCACAAGTTGGGCGAAGGTCACGACTACCGCACCGGCGGCGAGCCCGACCCAGGCGGCGATCGGGAGCAAGGGAAGTTTCACGGCAGCGGGTGCCGCGAGAACGAGGCTGTAAAGCGCCTGCGAGGCATAGATCGTCGCTGGGTGTTCCTCATGGCGCAGACGGCGGATGATGACGACCACCCAACCGGCACCCATGGCTCCGGCGAGGGCGATGAGATCATACGGCGAAGGTCGCAAGAGTTGTCCGTCGTCACTGAGGAAAATGACCAAGCCGCAGAATCCGACGAGCATCCACAACAGCGCGGCCCGGCTGATTTTCTCCTTCAGCCAGACGGCTGCAATGAGGGTGGCGAAGACCGGATAGGTGAGATTCAGGATGACCGCGCGGGCGGCTCCGAGTCTCACGATGGTTACATAAAACGCGACGATGCTCAACGCGCCGACGATGCCGCGGATGGCGATAAGACGCCCGGTGAACAGTCGCTTTGAATCCAGTCCGCGGCCACGACTGTAAAGGGCGAAGACCACCATGAGTCCGACGGCTCCGCGGAAGGCGGTCGCGAGCCAGCCGTCCACGGCGGGGGTGTATTGTGCGACAGCGCGGATCAGCAGCGTGTTCACGGCGAACAGGACCACGGAGGCCAGCATGAGCATCACGCTGCGGCGGTCGAACGAGTCATCGGATTTCTGATACATTTCGGTTTCTGATGGCACCGGAACTTCCGGGCGCCGGGCCGGACTCCCTCTGTTCCCGGAATCGGCCGTTGGGCGGGCGTTCCGGAGAGTAGGGCGGATCGAGTGTCCGTCTTCAAGCTCCGTAAGCCAGTGCCTGCCGCCAAATCATGGCGACGGAAATCTTGGCTCGGAGTCGAATGACGGAAATCATCGCAACACGGACGTTGCAGGGATCGATGGCCTCGTCAATCTCGTGTTAGTTTTTTTGATAAGGCACGACCACCTTGGTCAACATCGTGAAATGCTTCGCGTTCAATGATGCGAATTCCAGATCATGGTGGCTGGCGGTCGCCGCGATCATGCAGTCGGCAAGTCCACAGCCACTCGCCGAGCGGAAATCCCGTCGGAAGAGTCCGGCCATTTCGGCGATCTCTTCAGTTAGAGGTAAGACCGTGAGTGCCGAAAGCGTCTTGGCGAGCTTGGTTTTTTCCACCCCGTCCCGGACTCCTTGATAGAGTTCCGCTACAGTGACGGCAGACACGTAAAGGTCGTTGACGTGAA
>JBBQDJ010000304.1:0-5461 GCA_038319595.1 Verrucomicrobiales bacterium | reverse complement strand
CTCGACCGGCGTCATCGTCGGCGTCAGCGACTCGCCAGTCGTCGACTACCGCGGAGAAATCACTCCGCTGTGCAATGCGACGGGCAGTTGGCTGGGGCTCGCGACGACGACCAATTCGGCGGTCGCTCCGGAGGTCCTGCGGCGGCATTACGGCTGGAGCGCGCAACAGTTCGAAGCGATGGTGGCGAGCGTTTCACCCGGTGCGGACGGACTTCTTTTACTGCCCTATTTCACGGCGGAATCGATCCCGCGCCTGCCCGACGGCACCGGCGTGTTGCACGGCATCACTCCGGAAAATTTCACTCCGGCCCACATGGCGCGGGCGGCGGCGGAAGGCGTGGCGCTGGGCCTCGGCTATGCGATGAGCCGGCTCCGCGACCTTGGTTTCGATCCACCCGAGATCCGGTTGTTAGGCTCGGGAGTGACCAGTCCGGTGACGCGGCAATTGCTCGCGGACGTCTTCGGCACACCGGTCGTTCCCGTTTCTAGCAGACAAGGCGCGGCCGTGGGCGCGGCGATGCAGGCGGCGGTCGCGTTTTTCCATCAGAGCGGCGAGTCACTCGGCTTCGAGGAAATTGCCAGCTATCTGGTGGCGGGCGATGCGGAGTCCCGTTGCGATCCGGACATGCAGGCGCATGAACTGTATCAGGAACTCATGTCCCGCCAGCAATACCTCGTCGATACCCTCCATCCCGCCGGATTTTTGTGACGATCAGCGGTCCGCGGGTTTTCCTCTCCCCTCTAAGCGCGGGGCTGTGGATTCGTATTCCCACTCTCCATTCGGAATCGAACTTGAAATCCTCCCTTCAATATCTTACTCGTTTTCCGTGACTGTGACCATTACATCCAAGGGGCAAATCACCATCCCCATCAGTCTTCGTCAGAAATTCCACCTCAATGTGGGGGACAAACTGGAGTTCGATGAGGACGCCCCGGTTCTCACTGCCCGTCGTGCCGTGAACCGGGACGAATGGGGGCAGACGTTGGCCGAGTGGCAAAAAAGTGCTGCCGATTCGCTGCAAAATCATCCTTGGGCGGATCAAACCTCCGCGTCCCTCATTGACGACCTGCGTGGCGGCCCCGTCGAAGGTAACCCTGGGCAACCATGATCACCGCACTCGACTCGTCCGTCCTGTGGGCCATCATCAAAAGCGAACCGGGCCATGAACTGTGGCTGCAAACACTCCTGCAAGCCGCAGCGGAAGGTCCCCTCATTATCAGTCCCGTCGCGTTTGCGGAGCTGTCCCCATCCACTGCCAACACCGCAGGTTTATTGGAATTTCTGACCCGCTTGGCCATTTCCTATGAGGCCATCACACCGGACGCCGCTCATTTGGCGGGCCAGACCTTCAAGCGCTACCGGCAAGCCGGTGGTCCCCGCCAGCATCTCGTCCCCGATTTTCTCATCGCCGCCCACGCCCAAACCCAAGCCAACCGCCTCGCCGCCATCGACCGCGGCTACCTGCGTCAATGGTTTCCCCGCCTTGAACTTCTTCACCGTGGGGAAAAATCCTAACATTTCCAGAATGGAAGGTCGCTCTAAAACGGCACCTCTCCACCAGCCTAGGCCAGTGCTTGTTCTCGATTTCACGGACCCTATCGAGACCCTATAGATGCGACCTCTGACCACTTTTATTTCGGTTGCACTTCGCTCTGCGAAGACATGCCATTTTTCCGCCTTTCGAGCCATTCCGCGCTGGTCAGCCAATGGTGCACGGTCCATGTCCCAAGGGATTTTTACACTGCCATTCCTCGTCACGAACGAAGAGGAGGCGGATCATCCGTGGCATCGACCCGACTGCGCTAAAGTGGCAGTGCATGGTATCGCGCGCCATTTCACTCGGATCATCGATCAGCACCCGCCAAGGTCACTACAAATTGGCGGAACTCCAGGAGGGAGCGGGGGAAAACAAGGTTGGCAGTGCCGGGAATTCCAATTACCACTGCACGGCGTATCTGATGGCAAAGACAACCACGACCAAAAGCACCGAAATCCGCGGCAGCCGCAAGGCGGAGCTCCTCGGCACGCTCGCTGGCTGGGTCATGAGAGCTTGGAACGCCACCCTGCGTTTCGAAGTCCATGACCGCTCAGGAATCACCGACCCCGGAAGCCCACAATCGCCCGTCATCTACGCGATGTGGCACAACCGGATCTTCGTCATCCCGTCGATCTGGCGGGAAACCTGCGGCCGCCATCGCAAGGCCGTGGTGCTCACCAGCGCGAGCAAGGACGGCGCGATTCTCTCCCGCGCGATGGCCGTTTTCGGCATCGGATCAGTCCGCGGATCGTCCTCACGGCGGGCCGTGGCCGCCTTGATCGGGATGAAGCGCGAGCTCAAGGAAGGCGTGGATGTCTGCATCACGCCGGATGGGCCGCGCGGGCCGCGCTATGGTTTCCATGCCGGCATGATCAAACTCGCCGAGTCCTCCGGCGCACCGATTTTACCGATCCACGCCCAGTTTCATTCCGCCTGGAAATTAAAAACCTGGGACCGCCTCGTGATCCCGAAACCCTTCAGCCGCGTCACCGTGATTTTCGACGAGGTCCTTGTCGTCCCGTCCAAGCTTGACGATGCTGCCTTCCAACAGCACAGCGACCGCATCCGCGAAATCCTTCTCGCGGGCACCGATGACGCCTAACATTTCTCCCATGAACTCACCGAAAATCCTTGATGGAAAATCCGTAGCCGCCGCCGTGCTCGACGAGTGCCGCGCGGAAACCGCAGAACTGTTAGACAAGGGCATCAGGCCCGGTCTCGCCGTGGTCCTCGTCGGCAGCGATCCCGCATCTCAGGTCTATGTCGGATCGAAAGCCCGCACCTGCGCAGAGCTCGGATTCCACTCCGTAAAAATCGAACTTCCCGCAGAAACAACGCAGGAGGAACTCCTCCAAGTCGTCCGCGACCTGAATGCGGATCCCGCCGTCCACGGCATCCTCGTGCAATCCCCGCCGCCGAAGCACATCGACGAGGAAGCCGTCATCCGCCAGATCGATCCGCGCAAGGATGTCGATGGTTTCCACCCGGAAAACGTCGCCAAACTCGTGCTCGAAGATCCCTCCGGTTTCGTCCCCTGCACGCCGGCAGGCTGCATGAAACTGCTAGAAATTTCCGGCATCGACACCAATGGCGCGGAAGCCGTGGTCATCGGCCGCAGCATGATCGTCGGCAAGCCGATGGCGCTTTTGTTAGTTGCAAAGAACTCCAACGCAACCGTCACCATCGCCCACTCACGTTCGAAAGATCTACCCGGCATCTGCCGCCGCGCGGACATCCTCATCGCCGCTGTCGGCCGCCCGGACATGGTCAAGGCCGACTGGGTGAAACCCGGTGCCGTGGTCATCGACGTCGGCATCAACCGAGTGGAGGATTCCACAAAAAAATCCGGCTACCGCCTGACCGGCGACGTCGCCTATCAGGAAGTCGCCCCACTCTGCTCCGCCATCACCCCGGTCCCCGGCGGCGTCGGCCCGATGACCATTGCGATGCTGATGAAAAACACACTGCAAGCGGCGAGGCAGATTGGAGCGTGAGACACACGATTTCCATTCGATGAAGGCATTTCCCTAGAATGTGCCCACTTGACCCAGCGCCAGCAATACAGCAAACTGTATCCATCAAAGCCACCTTCCAGATTCCTGATGAGCTTTATCGTGAGGTGAAAGCGGAAACTGCGCGCGAGGGGCGAACCTTGCGCGATGTGACGATCAGCCTTTTCGAGCAATGGCTACGGGACCGGAAACGCATGGTGACTCCTTCGCTGTCGGTGGATTGGCGGAATTTTAAGGCCCCGCTGGCTCACTTGCTTCCGCAAAACGGGATCGATCATTCCATGGAGGCCATGCGGGAAAACATCGCGAAAAACTGGAATGAGCCGTCCTAACATCTGCGCCGGATTGGACACCTCCGTCCTCATGCGGCTGCTGACCGGCCAACCCGCTCCCCTCGCGGTGGCTGCACGCGAGTATCTCGCAGAAGTTGAAGAGTCCGGGGCCGTCGTGTTCGTCTCGAACTTGGTGGTGTCCGAAGCTTATTTCGCCTGCCAGCATCACTACCAGATGCCGAAGGCCGATGTTCTCGCCGGGCTTCTAACACTCCTTTCACAGCCCACTTTCGTCGTTCAACCGGCACTTTTGGATTTGCTCGCCATCGATGGTCTTGCCACCGCGAAGCCCGGTTTCCTCGACTGCCTCATCCATGCGGAATACACGGCCAGTGGCCTGAAACTGGTGACTTTCGAAAAAGCCGCCAGCCCCCTTCCCGATGCCCTCGTGCTCTCTTAAACCCATGCGCCTCGCTGTCATCAATCTCGTCGGACTTTCCAAATCGTTGTTAGGCCCGAACATGCCGGGCTTGACGAAGTTCGCGGAGAAGAATGGGCTGCAAACCTATAAGCCGGCATTCCCTGCGGTGACGTGTACGGCGCAGTCGTCCATCGTGACCGGGACGTCGCCGGCGGGACATGGCGTGGTGGCGAATGGTTGGTATGACCGGGAGAACGCGGAAGTTAGATTTTGGAAACAGAGCAACCACATCGTCCGTGGCGAGAAGCTGTGGGACAAGTTGCGACGCGAGATTCCTGGGTTCACCTGTGCGAAGTTGTTCTGGTGGTATAACATGCACTCGACGGCGGATTTTTCGATCACGCCACGGCCGCTCTATCCGGCAGATGGGCGCAAGGTTTTCGATGTCCACACGCAGCCGATGGAAATGCGCGAGGCGTTGAAAAAAGATCTCGGGCCGTTTCCGTTCCAGGCGTTTTGGGGGCCGATGGCAGGCATCGCATCCTCGGAATGGATCGCCGCTTCCGCGAAATGGGTGGAGGAAGAACACTCGCCGACGCTGAGTCTGGTTTACCTGCCGCATCTCGACTATCCGCTGCAGAAGGATGGGCCGTTAGCGGCGAACATTCCGGACGAGTGTCGCAAGATCGATGCTCTGGCAATGGACCTTGTCAATTTCTACGAGTCGCTCGGCATCCGGGTGTTAGTTCTCTCCGAATACGGGATTTCACCGGTGAACCGGACGATCCATCTGAACCGCTTGTTCCGGAAAAAAGGCTGGATCCAGATCAAGGACGAGCTCGGATTGGAAACGCTGGACTGCGGGGCATCGAAGGCATTTGCCATCGCAGATCACCAAGTGGCGCATGTTTACGTGAACGATGCCTCAATCCGCGAGGAAGTCCGGGCTCTGCTAGAAAACACGCCGGGCGTCGATGAGGTCCGCACCTCCAGCGGTGAATGGGGCGAAAGCGTCGGCTCGGAACGCGGCGGGGATTTCATCGCCATCGCAGCGGAGGATGCGTGGTTCACTTACTATTTCTGGGAAGACGACGCGCTGGCGCCGGACTATGCGCGGACCATCGATATCCATCGCAAGCCGGGCTACGATCCGTGTGAGCTGTTCATCGATCCGCAACTCGCATTTCCCAAGATGCGGATCGCGAAGTTCTTGTTGAA
>JBBQDJ010000303.1:0-5463 GCA_038319595.1 Verrucomicrobiales bacterium | reverse complement strand
GAGGAAGTCCGGGCTCTGCTAGAGAACACGCCGGGTGTCGATGAGGTCCGCACGTCCAGCGGTGAATGGGGCGAGGGCGTTGGCTCGGAACGCGGTGGGGATTTCATCGCCATCGCGGCGGAGGACGCATGGTTCACCTATTATTTCTGGGAGGACGATGCGGTGGCGCCGGACTATGCGCGGACCATCGATATCCATCGCAAGCCAGGCTACGATCCGTGTGAGCTGTTCATCGATCCGCAACTCGCGTTTCCCAAGCTGCGGATCGCGAAGTTCTTGTTGAAGAAAAAGCTCGGGCTGCGCGGTCTGCTGGATTTGATCCCACTGGATGCGTCGCTAGTCAAGGGATCCCACGGGCGGGACCAGGTGGCGGAGAACGAACAACCGGTTTTGTTAGGGTCTGCGTATCCGGTGAGGACAGCGGAGGATGTCCATCAGGCGATCCTCGATGCCGCACGGGAAAATCGATGAATGTCGTGTAAGAAATCGGCAGGTAAGGAGGCACGACCTTATTGTCGTGCTGCTAATGGCCGGCGCAAGTGAAGTGCTTCGCGCAGCTTCTTGCTCACCACAATGGCCAGGCGGACAGAAACGTCCACCCCCCCTAGCTGTCCGCCGATTTGAATTTCACACGACACTCATCCCGGTGCTCCGTTAGAAAACTCAGAGTGGAGTAATCACTACGGCGTGTTCGTCGTATCGAGCTTTCGCGCCGGTTTGATCCATAATATATTTCATGATCGCCTTCGTCGGCATGTTCTTGAGATTCATCGTGATCTTGCGGTCGGCAAGGACGAGCTTCGGATCTTGGATGACAAAGTTCGGGGTGACGGTCTGCTTGGATTCCTTCTCGATCATGACGCTCAATGCATCGAGCGATTCCTGCAGGGTGGCGGCATCGAGTTGGAAAACGGGCACCATGACCGCGCCGAACTTCGCCTCGCGTGCCTTGGTTGTGATCGACTCACCATTGATTTTCAACTGGCCGATGCTGTAGCGGGCATAGGCGTTTTTGGGATTCAGTTTCAAGGAACCCGAGTAAAACTCCTTGGCGGCAGCGACATCGCCGGCCTTTTCGGCGGCCTGACCCTGTTTATAGAGTGACTCGGAAGTGGGAGCAGGAGCCGTTGCCGGAGTCTGGGCGAAGACATGGGCGGCGAGGGTGCAGGCAATGGTGATGGTGATGAGTTTTTTCATGATCGGCTGGATAATACCATCGGCAGACCTAACACGCCTGTTGGAGGAGTTCAACCGCTAAAATCAATCCCGAGGCCGGTTTTGCATCAAGGAGCTGCGGCCTCACCGGCAGGCACGGCGGCCGGAGCGGGTGCTGGAGCATTCGGCTTGAGAATTTGTCCGAGCTGATCGCTCCAGGCCTTGGCGGAAGGATGGGTGAGGTGCTTTTCCAGATGGGCCAGCATCCGGGTAGCCGCGCCGCTTTCATCGCCGCTGCGGAACATGTCTAGCTCCATGTCCCACTGGAGTTTTGGCAAGGCATCCTCAACGAATTTCGTGTAAGCGGGTGACAGCGTGGCGGCACCTTTCCGGTCTTCGCTGCGATTTTTCGACCAATACTGGACCCGGGCGCCATCCTGCTGGATGCGTTTGAGCCATGCCGCATGGAGCTCGGCGAGGCGGGAAGGCTTGCGCAGAGGGGGCAGGATGATTTGTTCGTAAATCACATCGAGTTGGGTCGGTGAGAGCGGCCAGTTCTCGACCTTGATGTGGTTGATATCGTAAGCCTTGGCGAAAACGGAGGCCAAGACGGATTGACCGAGGAGGTCTTCTTGGCCGCTGAAATTCTGCGCTTCATTAAAGATGGCGTCCACGGCCTGCTGAGCCTCCAGTGCGAGTTTCGCGCGATCCGCCTTCTCAGGAAACGCCTGCATGGTGAGAACCAACCAGCGGAGTTGATAGCGCAGGGCGACACGCAGGGCGGGATCCGACAGCTTATCGGCCTCCTTGCGCTTCCAATCGCGGAAATCGGATGCCTTCTTCTTCTCTTCGTCGAAGTTCACGCGCTCCATGCAGTTGAGATAGAGTTCGATTGCGGCGTCATCGCTGCTCATGGCGGCCCGATAAGCGGCCAGCGCGATGCGGAATTTCGCATCCACCTTGGTTTCAGCCGATTCGCGGAGCTTGGAAAGGCTCTCTAACAAAGCCTCCCGGTCCGCGGATGAAAGCGTTTCGGCACGCACGCCGTTGAGAATCAGGGCCGAACCAATCAGCAGAATGGGAACTCGCATGATTGGTTTCATCTCAAATCAGACGGTGGGGGCCAAGGCGGAAGAATAAATAAATTCACGTCGTCCCGGGACGATGGCGGATGTTTCCGCACTTGGAACTTTGGGATTTTACCGCATGCTACCGGCGTCGCCCACCCTATGAAACTTTCCATCCGACGTTTGCTGGCGCTCGTCGCCGTCTTCGCCATCGCTTTTGTGGTGGTTACCGCCGTCCGGACCGTGAATTCTGGCGGAAGCCTGCGCGATTTACTGCCGTCGTGGTTGGCTTGGAACTCGAAGGAATCCGGCCGGATCCGTGGCGATCTTGCGGAGCGGGCACCGCTGGACATCGGCGATGTCGAGCTACTTTCGCGGCTCAACGAAGAATATGCCAAGCTGACCCAAGCCGTGGTGCCATCCGTCGTTAGCATCGACACCGCAGGCATCCGCACCGAGCAACAGTTCGACATTTTCGGCCAAACCCGCATCCGCGACTATCCCACCCAAGGTCAGGGGTCCGGGGTCATCGTGACCAAACAGGGCCACATCATCACCAACCACCACGTCATCGCCGGGCAACAGAAAATCCAAGTCACCTTGCACGGCGGGAAAACCTACAAGGCAGATTTGGTCAACGAGGATACGCTGCTCGACATCGCGGTTTTAAAAATCGAGTCCAACGACACCTTCATTCCACTGAAATTGGGGGACTCCTCGCAAGTCCAGGTCGGACAGATCGTCTTCGCCGTGGGAAATCCCTTTGGCCTTGGGGAAACCGTCACCCAAGGGATCATTTCCGCCAAGGATCGCTCGCTCTCGGACAACCAGCGGGATATGTTCCAAACCGACGCCGCCATCAACCCGGGAAACTCCGGCGGTCCGCTCGTCAACCTGCGTGGCGAAATCATCGGCATCAACGCCGCCATTTTTTCCCGCGACAAGGACAAGCCAGCGTTTCAGGGCGTCGGTTTCTCGATTCCTTCGAACGATGTCAAAGACACCCTCGTCCAGATCCTCGAACGCGGTAAACCGATCCGCGGATACCTCGGCCTGAAACTCAACGACCTCGATCTGCGGGCGCGAACACTCCTCGGCTATGAGGAGGAAAACGGTGTCCTCATCCTCATGGTGTTCCAGGGATCACCCGCCCAAGTCGCCGGACTTCAGGCCGACGATATCGTCCGCAGCGTGAACGACGAGAAGATCCACTCCACCACCCAGCTGCTTTCGCTGCTACAACGGACGAAAGTTGGAAAGAGCATCACTCTTGAAATCTGGCGCAAGGGCAAGTCCATGAAGATTTCCGCTACCATCGCCGAAGCCGGACTCGAGATGCCGACCACCCTCGATCCCAACGCCCAAGGGCACATGCAGGATCCCGAAGCCGTGTTGAAATTGCTCGGCATCCAAGTCCAGAACCTGACGCCTTTGGATCGGGCGCGCGGCTATCAGGGAGTGTTCGTCACCGGCATCACGGCGGACGGTCTAGCCAAATCCCAAGTCATGCCGGGCGATGTGATTTTCACAGTAAACAATTCCCGCGTCAACGACGCCAAGGAGTTCTCCCAGATTCTCGCCGCTTCGGCCGCAGCCCAAGACACCATCCTCAACGTGATCCGCGAAGGGCGCCTGATCCGGGTCGTTCTACCTGCCCTGCCACGCCAGAAGTGATTCCGAACCGCTGAAATTTAAACCGCGCCCACGGCGTTTTCAACCCACTCCCAAATGCAACGATCCAAGCTTCCCTATTTTTTCCTCGGCCTGGCAGCGGTGATTTCCGCAGCCGCCGTGGTCATGCTGATCGTGCGCCCCGGTGTCCCTCCCAAGCCCCGGGAAACCACCAATCCAGCGCCCGTCGCACCGGTGGTTCCACCCAAGATCGAAGGCTTGGTTGAGCCCGTCGTGCCGGAAAATCCAGACACCGTTCTCGCAGATCTCGGCGTCGGCGTGACTGCGGCGGATCCCGCCATCCTCGTTTCACAAATCGCCCAGGCACTGGAAGCGGGCGATCTCGCCAAGGTCGGCCGCCTCATCGGCAAAGAGGCGCTCGATTCACCTACCATCGCCCGCCTCAAGGAACTTTCCGCCACCCCGCTCCACCTCCGCCAGCCCGACGGCGTCCGCGAAGTCGGCGAGTTGGAACTCAACGCCCGCTCGCGCTGGGCGCTCGAACTGGCTGGCAAGGAGCCGGGACGCGACAGCATTTTCCTCGATCTCCGCCGCAACCAGGGCAAGTGGGCGGTCGAGAAAATCACCCTGCCACCCGCTCCCGGTGAGCCGGTTCCCAAGGCGGTGTTCGCAGATTCGTTAGGCGTGGCCGACGCCTTCCTGCAAGCCGTGCTTAAGCAGGATTTCGAGTTCGCCCGCGCCTTCGTCGATCCAGCGACCGTGTCCGACGCCAAGATCGCCGGACTTTGCATCCTGTTTGAAGAGGGCAACTACCGCCTCCGCAAATCCAAGCCGCTGCGTTCGATGTTCCAACGCGAGGACACCGTCGGCTATCTCGCCAATGTCGAAAGCTCTGATGGTCAGGAAAACGCCCAGTTCGCGATGACCCTCAAGCAGCCTCCTGCCCCGTCTAACTGGATCGTCTCGGAGATCAACCTGAATCAGTTGTTAGCCGACTACGCCCGCCGCGTCGCCGGGGGTGACCTCTACTACTCACCCCTCGTCAAGAACCCCGCCGGCGGCGATACGCTCGCGCTCTACTTCGAGTTCGACGAAGACGTGATGAATCCCCGCACCCGCCGCCAGTTAGAAATTGTCACCCTCATCCTCAAGTCCGATCCCGGGAAAAAGATCACCCTCAGCGGCCACACCGACGCGCTTGGCGGCAAGGACTACAACAACCAGCTCTCCTCCCGCCGCGCCGACGTCGTGCGCGACTACCTCACCAAAGCCGGAGTGAATGGCAAACAGATCATCACCGTGGCCAAGGGCGACAGCCAGCCGCGCCGCCCCAACATCACCGAATCCGGCGAGGACAATCCCGAAGGTCGCCGCGCCAACCGCCGCACCGAAATCTATCTGGATTTCTAACGAATTCTCAGCGACACCCTCTTCTGCCACAGGAAATACCAAAGCGCACCAGCCACTAGCACGCAGGCAGCGAAAATCCCCGCGATTGAAGATGGTTTGATGGCTTGGCTATTCCCAGAAACGGTTTCGATGGTTGGAGTCCCTCGCTTATGGCCTTCGTTACGCTCCTCATCGCGCTTGCGATTGAGGTCGTTGCGCT
>JBBQDJ010000302.1:0-5466 GCA_038319595.1 Verrucomicrobiales bacterium | reverse complement strand
GTCACCGGCCTGCCTGAAGGACTCACCTTCGACCCGAATACCCGCATGATCACGGGAACGATCAATCGTGACGGTTCCTTCCAGTTAACGGTCACGGCGACCTTCAGTGACGGCACCACCTCGACCCGCATCGTCAATGTGAAAACCACCGCGCCGCCGGTGATCGTCGCGCCGTTCGGTGCGAAATCCCTAACGGTGGGTGGCTCGACCTTGGTTTCCGTCGATGGAAAATTCAGTGATCCTGATACGACCAGTGCCGCCCGGTTTGAAACTACCAGCGGGCAGTTCGACATCATTTTCTTCCCCGCCGCCGCGCCACTGACGGTCGATAACTTCATCGACTACATCGATGCCGATCAGTATGAGAACACGTTCTTCCATCGCGCGCCTAAGGATTTTGTCGTCCAGGGTGGGGGATACAAGTACACCCCTGCGGATGGTTTTTCGGAAGTGGTCAAGTTTGACCCGGTGCTGAACGAGCCGGGAATTTCCAACCAGAAGGGAACCGTGGCCATGGCGAAACTCGGCGGCCAACCTAACAGCGCGACCTGTGAGTGGTTCGTCAATTTGAAGGACAATTCCGGCCTCCCATCGGCCTTGGATACTCAGAATGGTGGCTTCACCGTGTTCGGACGAGTCCCCGCCAGCGGCATGATCGTCGTCGAGAAAATCGGTGCCCTGCCGATAGGAGATTACGACATCAGCATTAACTCGGCGACCCGGTCCCTGACAGATGTGCCCATCGATTCCACCACCGCCCCGGCCGTGCTTGATCCCGCCAAGTTGGTTAAAGTCCTCGCTGCCTACCAGGCTCCCATCCTGACTTACGAAGTCGTCAGTCAGGCACCGACCATCGCCACCGCCACGCTTACCGGCACGGACATCACCATCACCGGAGTCGCCGTTGGAACCACCACGATCCAAGTGAAGGCGACCGATCTGGATGGAAACACGGTGACTCAGACCCTCTCAGTCACCGTTTCTTGAGACCCGCTAGTGTCGCGGGAAAATTTTACGGGTGGTTTGAGTCGGAGATCTAATGCCAGTAAGGGGGCATGGACGAGACGTCCCCGCCCTCTAGCTATTTGCGGTCTTTCGCACGCTGGAATCTTGAACTTCTCTCAGATTCCTCGGGCGTCGCCTGAGCTTCGAGGGTTTCCTCCTTTGGTGCCATCGGCAAGGGTTCTATCTTCTCCGCCTGTTTGGCTTTCACCACTTTCACCCGTGTGGCTCGTGGCGCCCGGTTAGGAAGTGCGGGTTGCGGCAGTTTCCAGCCGGTCCGCGTGAGCAGCGCTTCGGCCAATGTCAGCAACACCAAGGCGATTCCCAACGGCATCCGCAGCGAGGTTTCCGCGACGAATGGAGGGCGTAGCCACGCTTTTGAAATATCTAGCAATTCACGTCCTCCTGTCTGATTGGCGACGGCCCGCAGCTCGGTCAACCGTTCCGGTTCGAATGCCCACTCCACCGAGGAACCCACGCTCAAGGGCCCGAACGGCAGTGCGTTTCCTCCCACCTGCACCGCGCCGCGGACGATGCTACCCTCGTCGAGATCACGTGTTAGGGAGAAATGTCTCGGCGCGATGCGTCGCCATGGGAGATCCATCGCCGCCCCGCCGGTATCGTCCTGCAGCCTGACCTTGGGCGGCACTGCGGCGAGCTTCTGTCCCCACAATCCGGTGTCGTATAGCAGGTCCAGCGTCAGCCGGGTGCCGTCGAGTCGGTGGCGCAGCGCGATGCCGGGCGGTGTGTCCTCACCCATCAGGAAACGGCCGAGCGTTTGGAGAAAGTCCCCGTAGCCCGGCCAATCCCGCGTGGTTTCTGAAAACTCACCACCTAACGGAAATGACACCGCTGCACTCCTCCCGAGCCCACGCCGGGCATGCGAGACCAGTGGGGCGAGGTATTCGTCAGTGGACACCAGTGAGACCGTTGCATCCTCCCGGGCATAGGACAAATTGTAGCCGTCCACCTGCTTGAACCACTCCACCGGCTTTGGAGAAATTTCCGCCCAGCGGCCGGTCGGCTGAACGCCGATGGGTTCCTTGATGAAGGCCGAACGCGCGATCGTCACTGTTTCCTGCGCAAAGATCTTCGGGATGTCCATCGGCACATTGGAAAAAAACATCCGACCATTTCCGAGCTTGGCGATGTCTTCCAAAAGCTTCGCATCAGAATCCTTGTTAGTTCCCAGTCCGATCACGGAGATCGTCGCGCCGTTGTCGGTCATTTCCTGGATCAGCCGCTTGTAGTCGCCGGGCTCCTCGGAATCCGCTGCATCGGAAAACAGGATGACATGCCGCGTCCCGGCCGGGGATTTCTTCAATTCATCCCAGGCCGCCTTCAGGCCGGTGTAAACATAGATCCCGCCACCTGCCGACTTGATGCTGCGGGCTTGGGCCCCGAGTTTGGCCTTCTTGTTCTCGATCTTGGTCAGCGGAATCGTCTTCGTCGGCTCGCTATCCACCGCGAAGACGGTGATCTGATCCATCGGACCTAACAAGTCGATTGCATTTGCCGCACCGGAGTTCGCCAAGTCCATCTTGGTTTTCCCCCCGCCGATTCCGACTGCCATCGAGCCCGACCGGTCCATCACGATCGCCAACGCCACGGCCAGTTTGCGATGCTCGGATTTTAACTCCATCGAGACCGGCAGCAGCGAGTCGATGGGGGATTGAAAATAGCCGCCCGAGCCGAAGGAATGCTCGCCGCCCGCCATCAGGAACCCGCCGCCTTGCTCGCGGACGAAGAAATCTAGCGATTTCATGAAGTCGGTGGGAACTTCGTGAGCCGGGATGTTATTGAAGATCACGGCGCGCGCACCCGCGATGAGGCCGGGCTTGAGCTGCGCGGGATCTGAGACGGTTTCCACCGTGAAATCCAGGGCGGAAAGCGCTTTTGCCACCGGATCATCGGCATAGCGCGTAGCGAGAACGATGCGCGGCCCACCGGTGATTTCGATCCAGCGGGTGGCCTGGTTGTTTCCTGGATGCGCGTCGTTTTCAGGCCGGATTTCCGCCTGATACTCGAAGCCGCCCGACCGTGGAATCCGGTCGGTGAACTCGACCGTGGCTGCGCCGTTGATCAGGGTGACAGATGCCTCGGTTAGCACCTGGCCATTGCGGCGCAGGATCAGCGGAAAGGTCGCGTCAGAAGAACCCCGAACCGTTAGGGAAATGAGAAACGGCTCGCCGACCTGCACCCGCTCCGGGAAGCCGATGCGGGCGAGGCGGAAATCGCTTTCCTTCTCATCCCGGATCAATCGGAAATCCAAGGGAACCCCGCGGGCTTGCAGTTGCGCCGCTGCTTCGTGCAGCGGTTCGGTCGAGTAACCATCCGTGAACAACAGCACGCGTGACGGACGTTTTTCATCGGTCTGCGCGGCGATCGATTGCAAGGCTAGCCCGGTCTTCGTGAGTTTCCGTGAACCGGTGAATGACGATCCATCCGCCCCGAGCTCGGCGACCTCGCTGGCATAGTTGATGAAATGCAGCGTATCCCGCCGGCTCGGTTTCGAATCCTCCAACAGTTTTTTCCACTCTGGGAAATCCTTGTCCACCCGGTCCTCCGTCGAGTCCGAGCGGTCGAGCATGACATAAAGATCCAGCGAGTTTTGCTGATGCTGGATGACCGGCTCTGCCAACGCGACAGTCGCTAACAGCAACAGCACCGCCCGCAACGGCGAATGCAATTTCAGCCCGCGCCAGAACCACCCCGCCAGCGCGAGCGCGGGGATGAGCAGGAAATATTCTGGGGATGAGAAGGTCATGAGGAAGAGGATTTGTCGTCATTCGAGAGCTGATCGAAAAGTTCGCGGTAGGCATCCGCGCCACCTTCCCGGTCACACCAAGCGGCGAGATTGTTGAAGTCGATCTTGTCTTTTTGCCGCTTGCAGACGAGGACGGCCTGACGAAAGCAGTCACGTAATTTCCAGTGAATGTAGGCGGCGAGTCGATCCTTCACACAATCCGTTGGCGAAAGAAGCCGGAGAATCCTGCCTTCAACCAAAATTTCTGCGGGGTAAACCGGGTGCTCTTCTCCAAGCTCGACCGGCCCCGGCGGAAACTCCACATAAAGATGGGGGCAGTCCGGATGCTTAAAGTATCGAGACTTATCTGGCTGAAATCCGATGTTAGCCAAGATCGCGACAACATCCGATCTGCGGTGGCGATCCAATACCATGTCAAGATCACCGGAGCGGTAGAGGCCTTCAGTGTAAATTGCAACGACCGCTCCACCGACTAGCACCGTGGTGATGCCTGCCCCTTCGAGATGCCAGGCAACGAAGCGCCAGAGCTCGCCCTCGTCGCAGGTTTGCCAGTTGGGGGGATTCATGGATGGCGGATTATTGACTTGAAAATAAGGTCATGTGACCGACTATTCAGGTCGTGAAACTGACTACACTTGCGGAGATTCTGGGAAGCGGCTCTGCGGAGGCGGCCATGCTGCACTTGTTTCATTACGGAGAATCCTACGGCCGGGCGGTTGCCTCGGATTTTGGCGTCTCGCTCGATTCCGTGCAAAAGCAGTTTGATAAATTCGAGCGCGCGGGGCTCCTGATTTCCAAACGCCAGGGGCGCACGCTTGTCTACACTTGGAATCTCAAATCGCGCGGTGCGGCGCGATTGAGAGAATTGGTCGCGATCTACTATGAGAGTCTCCCGGAAGAGGTCCACAATGCAAAGCTCGCCACTCGCCGCCGTCACCGGTCTAAGGACAAGCCGATCATTTACTCCAAGGAATGACTTCCTCGGAATAGAGGTCGCATTTCTCATGCCGCGACCTCCCGTGCTGCCGTGTATTTCCAGGAGACTAGTAAAGCACCTATCAGAACGAGAATCCATACCCGCCACAGCGGATCGGGTCGGGTGTGGCGTTCGATGGTGGACGGGTTGGCGGTTCGGTTGATGTCGGATTTCCCGCAGGCGGTGAAATCGGCTTCGCGGGTATCGGCGAAGAACACCGCGGCATTGAGCAGCGCTACGTCGTTCTGGCGGATCGTTAGAAATGAGGGGACGAGTGGAGCTTGTTGGGTGGAATCGGGGGCTGGATACGATTTGCCGTTCAAGTCGGTGGCGGTGAATTGAACTGGGAGATTCGGAGCGGTGGTGATTTTGATCGGCTGGCCGGTCTCAAGCATCGCAGAGGTCGGAGCGATTTTCGCTTCGCGAATCGATTCTGCGAAGCGATGAAGCAGCACAATGAATGCCGGTTGGTTGGAGGCGTTAGATAGCCGGAGATCGAAATTGAAGCAAAGCTGGCGACTGGCAGCCTGTTCGGCGGTCGCTGGCTTCTCACGCAGGAAGATGAGCGGGCGCTTGTCTTGCCACAGGATCACGCTGTCGGTCGGAAGCCGGTCGAGTTGGATCGTCTCGCGGACCAGCAGCGATTGCCAGTTGAGATTGTCCAGCAACGGATGGTGCTCGGCGATGATCCCACCTTTCAGGTAGGCACCGGCGCGGGTGC
>JBBQDJ010000301.1:0-5470 GCA_038319595.1 Verrucomicrobiales bacterium | reverse complement strand
CCCAGGAGCCAGACCCGGGCGTTGACAACACCGAGTCCTCGAAGGCCCCAGAAGGCATTCACCCTCCTCGCATCATCGTATCCCCCGCGACTTTGAATCGGATCTATCGCGAGGGGGAAGATGCATTCGCCGATAAAGATTACGGTGAACGCCTTATCGATGCTGAGTGGCAATGGAGTAGTGATTGAACGCCTTCACCCAAGAAAATGACTGAAGCGAACAAGTCATGAATGTCTGCCGTCCGCACAGTTCACTACTTTTTGATGACCAATCCCCAAGGCCCGAGGTGGCGGCGGGCCTGCTCTTCGAGTTGCGCTTGCTTCTCCGGCGGTAGATGCGTTTTGAGCCGGGAAAGCGTATCCTCACTGGTGGTGCGGAGATTTTCTAGCAAGAGGTGACGGTGCTCGCGAATCTCGCGGCGGGTGATGTCCAGCTCAGTGCCGACCGCAGCTTGCTCGGCCGGGGTGAGGTGAAGCTTGGAAACCATTTCCCGTTCGAGGTGATCGATCAGCGGCGTGCCGACGTTGCCCGCGGCGACTTGCTTTTGCAGCGCCCGACGAACTGCGAACGCCCCGCCGCCGATGCCGATCACCATGCCGAGCACGAAAACAAGACAAAGCACGGCGATCGCTTTCCAGCGTGAAGGAGAGTTCATAGTCCGACGAGGAGTTGGGATTGAAGTTCGATGGCAATGGCGACCTCGCGCACGGCGGGTGCAAGCTGCCATGCTAACAAAAGCGTCGCGGCGGCGGTGGCTCCGAGGGCTGGCATTCCCCAGAGACGGGTGATTTCATCGAGCAGGCTGGTTGCGGACCGCGGGCTCGCGAGCTCGGCTTCGATTTGCCGGCGGACGGCAAGTCTCACATCGATGTCCGGCAGCGGACTTTCCGCGGCGGCGCGGCGGGCGAGTTCATCCCAAGAGGAGTTAGAGTTCGGTGGTTCCATGGAGTTTGAGGAGGGTGCGGAGTTTGTTGCGGGCGCGGAAGGCCTTGATCTTGGCGTTGGCGAGGCCGATGCCGAGGTGCCCTGCGATTTCTGCCAACGGCATTTGTTCCAGATAGAGAAGTGTGAGCAAGGTTCGCTGGTCCGGCGGCAGGAGGGACAGTAGTTGGCGCGCTTCGTCAGTGGCGGGAGTGGGGGATTCCATGGCGATGCTGCCGAGGAGATCGGGGTGGTGATCCGCGAGGTTTGTTAGAGGGCTGCGTTTGTTTTTCCGGCAGAACTCGAGGGCCACGTTGACGGCGATGCGTTTGAGCCAATGGATGAATGGCTTGTGCGGTTGCCATTGCGCGAGCGCCCGCCACGCGCGGATGAAGGTTTCCTGCACCATGTCCTCGAGGTCGGCCGGTTGCGCGGAGAACCGATAGAGCACGGCGGCGATGGCGGGTTGGTGTTTCATGATGAGGCGGTCGAACGAATCCAAGTCGCCCGCCCGAGCCGCGCGCACGAGAAGAAGATCTTCATCGTGTGGCGGATCGGGCGGGAGCGGCGCAGGCATGGGGAGCGGGAAACATCGCTTATTCCGAAAGGCCGGAGAACATTCCGTCCACCTCGCCTTCAATACGCTCCAGTGCGCTTTTTGCGAGTGTCTTTTGCTCCGGTGTGAGCAGCGGGGTGATTTCGGAAACGACCTTGGCTGTTAGGAGGGCGCGGCTACGGGCGCTTTCACCGATAGCATCGGCGGCCTTGAGCGCTTCGGCGGAATCGGGGCCATCTTGGCCGACTGCCTCCATCATCGCGCGGCGTGCGTCCCTGCCTTTTTCAAACTGGGCGAGGATCTCGGCCTTGTGGGACTTCATCACGCTGCGGACTTCCGTGCGTTGTTCGTCACTGAGCGGGGCCTGCTCGCGCAGATTGAGAAGCTCGTGGGCAATGTTGGAAACGAGCAGGCGGATTCCGCTTTGCCTATTTCCGCTACCGGCTGTTTTTTCCGCGGGCGATGCGGCGTGGATGATGGTGAAGGAGGCGGCCAAGGTGGCGGCGGTGATCAGTGCAATTTTTTTCATGTTGATGGTTGGTTTGATTTCAGTGCGGATCCGAATGATCTGCTTCCAACCTATGAAATGACGAGGGTACCGCTGAGGTTACAAAAATTTCAATCCGAGCATCTTCCTGAATCCCCTAAGGTTGCGAGACATGAGCTGCCTTGAGGATTGCCCTGCCAGGGTCCGTAGCCTGGCGGTGTCCAGTTAGACCGTGGGCTTGTAGTTGGTCACTTCACGTCCTTGACCATCACCTGGCCACCGCTCGGAATCGCGACTCCCTCTTTGACCTGCTCGAGGAACTTGCCGTTCACAGTGGCGTGCAGATAGAGTTTCTGTTTGCGGGATTTCAGCTTGCTGAGCACCCGCTTCATCTCGTCCGCATCCGCCTTGTCCATGAAATCGGAGAACCAGTAGATCGTGTCGGCATCTTTCAGTTGATCGCACATCAGTGCGGTCTGCGCATAGAGGATGCCGTTGAAATCGATGAAGTAGGTGTCGAGCCGATCCGACATTTGCTGGTAGATTTTTTCCAGAGGCATAGGGGCTTTCGGATCGTATTTCAATTTGTCGCGCTCTTCGGGTTTGAGTTTCAACGGGGTTTTGCCCTGCCAGAGCTGCCAGAAGCGTGCGAAGGCCGGGCCGTTCGCGAGTCGCACCTTATCGTCGAGTTTCAACTTTGACGGCGGACTGCTGATACCGCAGCCGAAATACAGGATGAGCGGTCCGCGACCGGGCAGCTTGTCGAGCTCCTTTGCCACGATCGGCAGATACTTCGTCATGGAGCGTGAAACATCCATGACCACCGCGAGTTTCTCCGAGCTCTCCAGTTTAAGGCCGAACATCATCGTCGACTTGAGTGCGGCATTGCCCGCTCCACCTCCGGCGCCCCGGCCGAAGCCTTTTCCTCCGCCCGAGCCGCCCAGCCCGCCGGACGTGCCGCCCCCGCCGAGAGAGCTCAGTGAGGACATCTGGCCAAACAGGTCGCCTTGCTCAGGGATGGCGTAGCTGGCAGTTGCCCCTTCGGCGAAGACCCGCTTGACGTTGGTGGTGGGGGTGATTTGTGCCCGCTTCTTTTGCTGCACCTGATACTGCGGGCTGCGTTCCGCACCGCCCGCTTGGCCGTTGCCCGGCAGGAAATCTACTGTCTTCTCCGGCTCGTGAATGATCTGTAAAACCCAAATCGCACCGATCATGAGAAGGATGACGTGGAAAATGACCGCAAACGTGAGCGCACCACCGCCAATCTTGCTCATGAAGCTAGGCTTGGCTTCCGGGGCCTTGTTTTCTTCAGGCGTGTCGGTTGGGACGGAGGTTTGATTCACGGCGGATGATGCGGCGGGTTCGGGGTTAGGAAACGAAACCTTTACTTTCGGATGATGGTGTTACTTTCGGCGCTCGTCAATCCAGCGGTAAAAATCGCCCCCCCGGGAAGTTTCTCAACAGAATGCATCCATGACCACCAACGCGGCATCGACACGCTTCAAATGAAGAAATTCTTCCTGTTTGAGATCATGAATGAAATGACCCGACCGGATTGAAGCTTGCTCTTGCTCCCGTGCTACGGCGGAATTTCCTTATGAAATGGATTTGCCTGTTCGCACTCGCCGGCATCGCCGCTGCCGAACCGCTGACTTACGGCTGCCGCTTTTCCCAACAGGCTCCGGTGATCGATGGTGACCTCAGCGAGGCGGTCTGGAAAGACATCCCGTGGACCGGTGATTTCCTCGACATCCGCGGCTCGGAATTTGAAGCGCCGCGCTTCCGCACCCGCGTCAAAATGTTGTGGACCGCGGAAGGCCTACACATCGGTGTCGAGTTGGCTGAACCCCACGTCTGGGGCACCTTGACGGAAAAGAACTCGATCATTTTCAATGATAATGATTTTGAGATCTTCCTCGATCCCGATGGTGACACGCTCAACTACCACGAGTTCGAGATCAATGCCCTCGGCACCATTTGGGAGCTCACCCTCGACAAGCCCTATGCGAAAGGCGGCACTGCGGTGCACGGCACTAATCTCCCCGGACTCAAGAGCGCGGTGAAAATCCAAGGCACGCTCAATAACCCGGCGGATACCGATAGTGGCTGGTCGGTGGAAATCTTCATGCCGTGGAAGGATCTTGTAATCTATCAGGGAAAACTAACATCGCCGCCGCGTCCCGGCGACATCTGGCGGATTAACTTTTCCCGCGTGGAATGGCGCCACGAAGTGGAGAATGGCGGCTATCTGCGCATTCCACGTCACGGCAGCAAGATTCCTGACGATGAACACCCCGAGGACAACTGGGTTTGGAGCCCGCAGGGCGTGATCAACATGCACGTTCCGGAACAATGGGGACGCCTGCGGTTCGAGAAGCCAGCGGTTCCCAGTGAGTCGCTCCCCTCGCAAAAATGAAACTCCATCCCATGAAATCCACGTTTATCATCAGCGCCCTGCTCGCCCTCGCCGCATCCTGTTTCGCTGCGGACCAAAAGCGTCCTAACATCTTGTTGGTTCTCGCCGACGACCTCGGGTTTTCGGACCTTGGCTGCTACGGTTCCGAGATCGAGACGCCGAACCTCGACCGCCTCGCGAGCCAGGGAATGCGTTTCTCGCAGTTCTATAACACCGCCAAGTGCCACTCGTCCCGTGTCAGCCTTCTCACCGGCCGCTGGTGCCGCCAGGCCGGCGATGAATCGATGCGCCGAGCCGTGACTCTGCCGGAGGTTCTGGGATCCTCCGGCTACTTCACCGCGATGGCTGGCAAGTGGCATTTGGAAAAACAACCGACCGATTTCGGCTTCCAACGTTACTTCGGCCATCTCTCCGGTTCCACTAACTACTACCGGGGCGACAACACCTTCCGTCTCAATGGAGAACCATGGAAGGTTCCCGAAAAGGATTTCTACACCACCGTCGCGAACGTCGATCATGCGCTGGATTTCCTCGGCGAAGCACGGGAAGCGAAGAAGCCCTGGTTTCTCTACCTCGCCTTCAATGCGCCGCACGCCCCCTTGCAACCCATGAAGGAGGATTATGAAAAATACCTCGGCCGCTATGATGCCGGTTGGGACGTCGTCCGCGCCGCCCGGGTGGAAAAGCAGCGCAAACTCGGCCTTTTCCAGAATGAGGTGGAAGCCTGTCCGCGGCCCGATCACATTCCCGCGTGGAATGATCTAGCAGACGATCGCAAGTCGTGGGAGTCCCGCCGGATGACCGCGCTTGCTGGCTTGATCGACCGCTTGGACCGAGAAATCGGGCGACTGCTCCGGGACATCGAGGCCAAGGGCGAGTTAGAAAACACCGTGGTGCTCTTTTTCTCCGACAACGGTGCCTGCCCCTACGACCGTCAGACCGTCAACAGGGCCGGACAACCCTACGAAGCGAATGTGATGTGGAAGGACAGCACCGGCTGGGCATGGGCACGCAATACGCCGTTCCGCTTCTACAAACAGAACCAGTTCGAAGGCGGCATTTCCACTCCGGCGATCATCCACTGGCCCGC
>JBBQDJ010000300.1:0-5501 GCA_038319595.1 Verrucomicrobiales bacterium | reverse complement strand
GCCGTTTTTGGCGACGAAACCCGGAATTTCGGCGCTTTTCAAGATTCCCATGTGGTGGGTGCCCGGAGAAATGCGGAGTGGGCCGTTGGTCGCGTCGCAATCGTCCAAATGCAGGCGAACGGCGAGCAGACGCTGCAAAATGAATTCGGGAGGTCGGGCGAAATTGATGCCCTGCTTGACCGTGGGGAGATCGAAATTTTCTGATGTCACCTGATGGCGAAATGGAAACATGAGATCCTGATGCCAGGCGACTTTCCAGTTTGCAGCGGCGGATTTGTTGAAAGCGATCGCTTGGATGGCGACGGCGGAGGCGGCGAGATGACCGGCAGCGGATAGATTCTGTTTGAGAATGATCGCGGTTTGCCGGACCAGCGGCTCATCCAACAGGCAGCGCTCGCCCGCACATCCGTCACGAAACAAGGTGTCACGGAGCAGGTTCAGGATTTCCCCGGGAACCGCGCCCGGTAGAATGGAATAGCCTTGGTCTTCGAGCTTCATCGGTCTGCCGCAGGATGGGGATGCCATGGGATTCGGTTTCGGCGGAGTTTCGCGTTCTCCCGCGTCGCGGGTCGAACGGGGCGGAATGAATTCTGCGCTCCAATTTAGGAGACGACCTTGCCTTCGAATTTCACCAACGCCGCCTGGATGAGCGAGTCGTTGTAAAACGCGTCTTCGATCGCGGCGTTGACGACTGGCACCTCAGGTAACTTGATCTCAGCGAAGGCGGGCTTGTCGTTTTTCCATGGCGGCGGCTCGGGGGGCGGCGGAAGCTCGCTGATTTCCGGGGCGGCATCGATCATGGAATCAAAACCGTTCATGCCGCTAACCGGGCGAGGCTTGACCGGCTCCGGAGCAGGCTTGGGAGTCCGCTCCTCGACCTGAGATAACACTGGCTCAGTCTCGGGAATGAGTGCGATCGCAGGTTCCGGTTTTGGCGCTGGAGCGGGGAGTGGTGCCGGTGAGGTCGTGGCTTGAGACCCGCCGGCTGAAGCCAGCGCTCCGGTGGGAAGGAAATCGGCACCGCGAGTGAGGACCTTGATCACGTCGGTGATGCGGACGTCACCGAGCGACTGAATGGCCTTGATCACTCCAAGCTCGAAATGGAGGCGCTTGTTAGTTGCCCATTTCATGCGGCCCTCGGTTTCGGCGAAGACGTCGATGGCGGCGAGAATCCGGTCGGGCGCGTAGTCGTCGGCCGCGGCTAACAACGCCGTCCAAAGCGGGGCGGGGATGCCCTCGCCGTCGGCGGAAGGATCGAGCTTGGCGACTAACAGCGCACGCAGGCAGCCGATGAGTTCGCCCAGGAGCTGGGAGAGTTCACGACCGCTTTCGGCTTCCTTCTGGATGAGCGAGAGGGCGGCGGGATTGTCACGGGCTAACAAGGTTTGCGTCAGCGCGGCGACTTTTTCCCGCGAGGTGAATCCAAAAACATCTAGCACATTTGCCTCGTTGATGGAGTCGCCGCAGAACGAAACAAGTTGGTCGAGCATCGACTGGGCGTCGCGCATGCCACCGTCGGCCCCTTTGGCGATGGCCCAGGCAGCGGTTTCGTCGAGGGTGATGCCTTCTAATTTCGCGATGTGAAGCAGGTGCTGAGCAATCGTTTCCGTGGGGATGGGCCGCAGGTCGAAGCGTTGGCAGCGCGAGAGGATGGTGGGGAGAATTTTGTTCGCCTCAGTCGTGGCGAAAATGAATTTCACATGCGGCGGCGGTTCTTCGAGCGTCTTGAGCAGCGCGTTGAACGCGGCGTTCGAGAGCATGTGCACCTCGTCGATGTAGAAAATTTTGAACTGCCCCCGTGCCGGGGCGAAGCGGACGGATTCGCGCAGGTCGCGGACTTGCTCGACACCGTTGTTGGATGCACCGTCGATTTCTAACACGTCGAGCGAACGCCCTTCGGCAATCTCGATGCAGACGTCCTCATCCGGATTGAAATCCGCCATCGGGCCACCGGTGCAGTTGAGCGCCTTGGCCAGAATCCGTGCGGTCGATGTCTTCCCGGTGCCCCGCGGGCCGACGAAAAGATAGGCGTGGGCCAACCGTTTTTGGGCGATGGCATTTCGTAGGGTCCTGACGACGTGATCCTGTCCTAGGACGTCGTCGAAGGTTTTGGGTCGATATTTGCGGGCGAAGACCTGATAACTCACGAGGCGGAGTGTAGGGATGGCGGCGGGTTTGTCATCGCCGAGTTTTCGGGAAATGGAAAATGCTTGGGAAAACTTTGTCGGACGGGGATTGAAGGAGTCGTCGAAATCGGTAGTCTCCCTGCCATGGGTGACGATTATTACTCGCGAAACAAGCGGGCCAAGGGTGGTTTTTGGTTCGGTAGCACGATTTTTTTGCTGCTCGTCATTGCTGTCGGCGTCGCGGTGATGATGAATTCAAAACAGGTGAAACGCGCGATGGAAGAGGTCTTTTCCCCCAAGCCGGCGGTGGTTGGCGTGGATGAGAAGGACATTTTCCGCCAAGCCGAGGCGAAAATCCGCGCTGAGACCGAGGAACGCTACGACCGGGAAATCACTGCCCTGAAAAAGAGCCTCGAAGATGCCGAGAAGAAAAATGCCAGCGTGGCCGAAAAGCCCGTTGCAGCGCCCGACATCGAGCTCGGTAGCGTCACCGATGTCCGCAAACTCCGCTCTGGCATCCCATTCAAGACCGAGGTGAAAATCGAAAAGGGCGGCATCGCTTCGAAAGAGCGCGTCGATGACACCAGCTACACCGCCACCTATCAGCTTTCGCTGCGCGTGCCGACTCCGGCGAAGACGGTGGCCGAGTTGGAAACGTCCAACCCCGAGCTCTCAAAAATGCTGCCAGGACTTCCGGCGCTCGTCGGCAAGGCGCAGGTCTCGCCTTGGTTCAACAAGCTCTACGATAACAAAGCCGGCCGTGTCCGCCGCGATGCGAACACTCTCAATGAACTCCTCACCAAGCATAACATTTACGACTGTGAAACGATCCTGAATCTCGAATCCGAAAAGGGCCGAAAAATCTTTTTCATGCAGTCCGAGATGGATGTTGTGTCGGACGGCTCGGATGGTGACAGGCTGCCAACGATGCCTGCCGACATCGTGGACTCGCCGAACTATCAGCCGTTCACCAGTTACGGCTGGCCCAAGAAATCCAAGACCCCAAATCCAATGGTTGTTGGGTGGGAAAAACGTATCACTGCTGCCCAAAAAGAAATGGCCGCCAGCGGCACCACCGCCGAGCGCAAGGCCTGGCTGAAAGACCGCATCCAATACTTGAAGCGCGGCATCGAAGACCTCAAAAATCGCAGCTTCCTCATCGCAGACTACGATCCCTTCATCGTCATCCCCATCGACATCCTCGGCGCGTCCGATGCCTTCTCGCCTAACATCGGCGACTACGCGGTCGTCATCTTCGGCAAAAAACTCTATCCGGCGATTGTCGGCGACGGCGGCCCCACCTTCAAGGTGGGTGAGGCTTCGCTTCGATTCGCCAAGGAACTCAATCCCAAGGCGAACTCCTACAACCGTCCGGTTTCCGACCTAAAAATCACTTATCTGGTTTTTCCCGGCAGCCGGGAGGCCGAGCGCTCCGCTCCTGACTACGAAAAATGGCGCCAGCGCTGCCACGAACTGCTGGGTGAAATCGGCGGCATGGGCGACGGCTACGAACTCCACCAATGGCAGGATACCCTGCCCAAACCTCCGCCGCCGGTTCCGCCGGTCGCCCCGGTTCCGGGCCAGACTCCCGTCGTTCCCGAAGCCACTCAGGTGGTCCCGCCCGGAAGCTCGCCGCCGCTCACTCCGCCGGTGATTCCCCCGCCTCCAGCATCCGGCGCAGCCGCTCCTGATAGAGCGCCTGAATGACCTTCACCAACAGCAGCAGGCAGATCAGCGTCACGCCGAATTCCAAAACCGGCGCAGTCTGGCGCGACCTGTCCCCGGTGACGAATTTCACAAATCCCGGCACGTTGTTGAATCCCCGCGCAGACCCTAACAGCGCCATGATTCCCGCGCCTACCAGCCCGTGCCATTTCATCCGGATCGAGAAAAATCCGCAAATCAGGATGCCGCCGCCCAGTTGCAGCGCCCCCTGCAGGAACTCCACTGACTGAGGACGCGGGAGCAACTGCATCGCCGCCCAGCCCGTTGCGAGAATCGTTAGTCCGCTGATGAAAATATAAAACCGCATGCACGGAAACTGACACGCCCGACGAGCCGCGCAAAGGGCAACTTCATCATGGGCAGCTCCAATAAGGGGCGTGGTCGTCTCGTCCACGTAGCCGCTGTGGAGTGAAATACCGCGCGGAGCTCACCTCTTTCTCCACCCATCGGCAGGTGGGCCGAAGTCCCACCCTCCTTATTTCCAAGATTTACACCACGGCTGTCGCCACCAGAATCCCGGTGATGAACGAAATCTGGTGCAACGGCCAATGGCTTCCCGCCGACAAGCTCCCCGGAGCTGCCGGGGACCGCGGTGCCATTCTCGGTCTCGGGCTTTTTGAAACGATGCTCGCCATCGACGGCGTCCCTGTTTTCGTCGATCGCCATCTGGCCCGTCTCCGCAGCAGCACTGAAAAACTCGGCTGGGACGTCGATCTATCCGATTTCAATCAGGTCGCCGCCGAACTTCTCGTCCGGAACTCGCTCGTCACCGGCCGGGCCCGGCTCCGTCTCGTCGTCACTGGCGGCAGCGGCCCTCTGAATGATCTCAAACCTGGCTTAGACCGCCTCGTCTGGCTCGCCGCGTTTCCCGCAGCCGAGCCGCCCGTTTCTATCACGGTCTGTCTATCACCCTGGCCGCGCAACGAACGTTCGCCCCTTGCCGGATTGAAAACTGCTAGCTATGCGGAGAACCTCATCGCCCTCGACCACGCCCGCCACCGCGGTTTCGACGAATCCCTCTTTCTCAACATTTCCGGTGCCCTCTGCGAGGCCGCTACTGCTAATCTTTTTCTGGTCAAAAACGGGATCCTTCTCACGCCTTCGCTCGACTCGGGGTGCCTCCCCGGCATCGCCCGCCAAGTCGTTTGTGAGCTGGCCACCGCCCATGGCATCCCGCTGGAGGAGCGACCACTTTCTCCCGCTGACCTCGACGCCGCAGACGAAATTTTCCTGACCTCCGCCACCCGCGGGGTCGTCGCGGTTTCTCGATTCGAGGAAAAGGAGATGCCGGGAGGAGTAATCACCGCCGTCCTTCGCGATCTTTGGCTCACAGAGGTCCACCGCTAAGGGGTGGGGATCACCGATCAAATCGGATTCCATCGTTTTTCCTTTATTCCCTCCGGTGGATCTCTTCATCCTCCGATCACCAACCAACCCTGAAAATCATGTCACGCCCCGTCACACTCTTCACCGGCCAATGGGCCGACCTCCCGCTCGAAAAACTCGCGCCGCTCGCCTATGAAATGGGCTACGACGGCCTCGAACTCGCCTGCTGGGGCGACCACTTCGATGTCGATGCCGCCTCTTCCAGCAAATCCTACGTGAAGGAAAAATGGGAGCTGCTCGCCGACCATGGACTCACTTGCTATG
>JBBQDJ010000299.1:0-5507 GCA_038319595.1 Verrucomicrobiales bacterium | reverse complement strand
CAGTCGCAGGCGAAACTGGCACCCGCCACCGCCGCCGCCCGCCGTGCTACCGAACTCGCACCCGAAAATGGCTTCGCATGGACCCGTCTCGCCGAGCTCGAATTCTCCGCCGGCCGCAACAAGGAGGCGCGCGTCGCCATCGAAAAAGGCCTCACGCTCACCCCCGACAGCGCGCGGGTTCATACCCTCGACGGATTCATTCTCAGCAGTGAAAATCGCATCGCCGAAGCACGGACAGCCTTCGAGAAATCCGTCAGTCTCGACGGCGCCTTCGGAAACGGCTGGCTTGGACTCGGCCTCACGAAAATCAAAAAGGGCGATCTCGAAGGCGGCCGCCTCGATCTCCAGACCGCTGCCACCGTCGAGCCGACCGCCTCTATTTTCCACAGCTATCTCGGCAAGGCGATGAGCCAGGACGGCCGCAAGCTGGAAGCCGATAAGGATCTCAAACTCGCCCGAAAACTCGATCCCAACGACCCGACGCCGCTGCTCTACATGGCCATCGAGAACCAGCTCAACAACCGCACCAACGCCGCCATCAAGGACTTGGAGAGCTCGATCGAAATCAATGACAACCGCCGGCTCTATCGGTCCGAGTTCCTGCTCGACCAGGACCGCGCGGTGCGCAGCGCCAACCTCGCCCGGATCTATCAAAACGCCGGGATGGACGCCGTCGCCGTGCGCGAGGCGACCCGTGCGGTGGAGTCGGACTACACCAGTGCCTCCGCCCATCTTTTCCTCGCCAACTCCTTCGACGCCCTGCGCGATCCGGACCGCACGCTTCTCCGCTATGAAACGCCGTGGTTCAACGAACTGCTGCTTTCCAACCTGCTCTCCCCAGTTGGTGGCGGCGCACTCTCACAGTTCGTCTCCCAGGAGGAATACTCGAAACTGCTAGAAGCGGACGGCGTCGGTGGCAGCATCGTTTCGGAATGGCGCAGCACCGACGATCTGCGAACCGCCGCCTCGTTTTTCGGAACCCAGGGAAATGTCAGTTACGGCCTCGACGCCTACTATCGGAATAATCCCGGCGACCGCGCGAACTCGGATCTCGAACTCCAGGAACTCTACGGCCAGTTCAAGTGGCAGGCCACGCCCGACGATATCATTTACTTCCTCGGCAAATGGTCGAAGCAAAATCAGGGCGACCTTTTCGAAACCTACGATAACAAACCCCTGTCCCGCGATTTCCGCTTCGATGAAAACCAGGAACCCGGACTTTTGTTAGCCGGGTGGAACCACCGCTGGGGCCCCGGTTCCAACACCTTGATCCTGCTAGGAAGATTGAGCGCGGAACAGAGCCTCTCCGATCCCTCATCGAACCAACTTCTCATCCAGCGCGACAACAGCGGCCTGACGCCCGGATTCCTCCAGAACACCAATGGTTTCGACGAATTCACCGATCCAGCGCTGCGGGGTTCCATCAAACTCGGCTCCGATGGCGAGTCCTTGGTTTACACTCCAGAGTTGCTGCAAGCCATCCAGCCCTACCTCGGCACGGGCAACGTCACCAACCTCTCCGACGCCGCCTTTGATTTCAAAACCCGTCGCGAGTTCACCATCTACTCCGGTGAAATCCAACACATCCAACAGTGGGAAAACAACACCCTGCTTCTCGGCGGCCGCTGGCAGCAAGGCACCATCCAGACGGACACGCGGCTCAGCGTCATCCGGCCTAACTTCTCCGGCGGCTTCTCCACCCCGGCCGCGGATCAGCATGTGGAGTCGGACTACCTCAGGACCGGTCTCTACGCTTATGACTACTGGAACGTGCTACCGCAGCTCACTCTCATCGGCGGGGTCGCCTGGGACGCACTCGATCATCCCGAGAACTTCCGCAACCCGCCGGTCAGCGATGAACAACAGAAAGACGATCGCGTCTCCGGAAAAATCGGTTTCACCTACACGCCCTCCCGCTATCTAACCGTCCGTGGTCTCGCTGCAGAGGGACTGGGAGGCCTGACCTTCGACGAAAGCGTGCGCCTCGAGCCATCGCAACTCGCCGGATTCAACCAGGCCTACCGCACGGTCATTTCCGAATCCATCGCTGGCTCGGTCGAAGCACCGGAATATCAGATTCTCGGTCTCAGTGCGGAGGGCCGCCTGCCCACTAACACGTGGTGGGGCATCTCGGGAAATGTCATCAAACAGGAGGTCCACCGGACGCTCGGCGCATTCACCGGTTACGATCTGGGCGCGGAGTCCCCCACCGGGCTCAGCTACTTCGCGGATGGCACCCCGCAGCATCTGGAGTATCTGGAGGAGTCGCTGAATTTCACCGTGAACCAACTCATCGGCGATGAATTCTCCGTCGGCGGACTCTATCGGATCACCCGCTCGGATTTGCAAAGCACGCTCACCGACTTGGATGGCTTTCCTAACACGAACACCAGCGACAAGGCGACGCTTCAGGAAATCTCCCTCTACGGAAACTGGTATTCGCCCACCGGATTCTTCGCTCATGTGGAAGCCAACGGCTATCATCAAACGCTCGACGATGATCCCTCCTCCGGCGTCAACCGCTCCGGCGACGAGTTCATCCAGCTCAACGCCTGGGCTGGCTACCGTTTCAATCGCAACCTCTGTGAGATCAGCACCGGCATCCTCAACATCGGCGACACCGACTATCAGTTGAGTGCACTCAATCCCTATGCCGACATCCCCCGCGAGCGGACCTTCTTCGTCCTCTGCCGCCTCAGTTTCTAACTGTATGCCACCACCCAGCCAGAAACCCGCGGGCATGGTCCGCCGCACCGAGCGAGGCACACGCATCGTCGCAGCCGTGCTCGGTGCGCTCCTGACCATTTTCGTCGGCGACATGGCGCTGACACGCGCCGGAAAATCATTGGTGATAGCGAGTTATGACATCCCTTTCGTCAAACATCGGCCCGAATCCAAGGATCAACTCCGGATTATCTATCTGGATCAGCTCGATGGCGAATCGCTCGACCGCCGACCGCAAGCGAAGCTGCTGGACAAACTGGGACAGGCGGGAGCCAAGGCCGTCGTGTATGACCTGATCTTCGACCAGCCGTCCAAGGATCCTCAGGTGGATGTGGACTTCGCCGCTGCGATGCGCCGTTTCAGGGGGGTGGATGCAGATGGCAAACCCATTCCGGGGATGGAACGGCGTTACGTATTCCTTGCCTGCGGCCGGGAAAATTTCAACGCCACCGGATTTGCGGGCGAGCAGCTCGTCCCACCCATCGATGCCCTATTGGATGCGGCGGATGATTTCGGAATTGTGGCGGTGAGTGACGAATCCTATGTCGTCCGGAAACTTCCTGCGGGATCGCTCGACGAGCCATCCATGATCTGGAAAGCGGCATCGGCCCTCGGTGCTAAACTCGACGAAAAGCAACGCCTCCAAGAACGTTGGCTCAATTTCCTCGGCCCGCCACCCGACGAAAAGAGCACCCCCGCGATTCCTAACTTCGGTGCGAAGGCGCTGCTGGGTGAGGATTTCGCGAGTAGCATCTTCCGCGACAAGATCGTGGTCGTCGGCGGCAAGCCTGGCATCGTCGGCGAGGCGCTGGGCAAAGATTTGTTTGCCACACCGTTTCATCGGTTCCAGTCGAAACTGCCGTTGATGAGCGGCGTGGAAGTGCAGGCCACCGGCTTGGCCAATCTGCTAGAAGGCAACTGGCTCACCCGCACCAACCACAGCACTGAATTGGCGGTGATCGCGCTTGCTGGCCTGATCATCGGTACGGGCCTCACATTCTTCCGACCTTTTAACGCCGTCCTGATCGCCGTCGTGCTGGTGGCCGCCTGCGGTAGCGCGGGCTTTGCCTTGTTTGCCTATCAGAAAATCTGGTTTCCCTGGACCATTGTTTCCTTCGCGCAAGTCCCCATCGCCCTCGTCTGGGGCATCGCGGCGCATTCCTATGTGGAACGGTTTTTCCGAATTAAGATTTCCGCTGAGCAGGAAGCGATCCGTGCCGCGTTCGCCAAATATCTTTCACCACAAATGCTCGACCGCCTGACCCGCGAGGGCTTCAACACCAACCTCGGCGGCGAAAAAGTCCAAGCCGCCATGATGTTCACCGACCTCGAATCCTTCACCGACATGTGCGAACGGGTTGGCGATCCCGAACGCATCGTCGAAACACTCAACGATTATTTCGAACGCACCACCGGCAGCATCTTCGATCACGAAGGCGTGGTCATCAAATACATCGGCGACGCGATTTTCGCCGCCTGGGGCGCGCCGATCCAAGATCCCAACGCCCCGCTCAACGCCGTCCGCGCCGCGTGGAAACTCTATCAAAGCGACAAGCTCATGATCGACGGTTTGGAGCTAAGGACCCGCATCGGCATCCATTTCGGCGAAGTCGTGGCTGGAAACATCGGCAGCACCCGCCGCGTGGACTACACCATGATTGGCGACGCCGTGAACCTCGCCGCCCGGCTAGAAGGCATCAACAAGATGTTCGACACCAGCATCCTGCTCAGCGACGCCGTCCACGCCCACCTGAACGGCGAGTTCCGGACCCGCAAAGTCGGCAAATTCCTGGTAAAGGGCCGCAAGGAGGAGGTGGTGGTCTATGAACTGCTCGGTCCGGCCCTACAACAAAACGAGCCCGGCTGGATCACCCTCTATCACAAGGCCGTCGAGGCACTCATTGATAATGAGCCCCAAAGGGCGCTCGCCCTCTTCACTGCGGTCAATGCCGAACGCGACCTGCGTGGCGATGGTCCCTCGCGATTCTATATCCGGCAAATCAACGCAGGCGAACTCATCCGCGATGGAATCTTCGAAATGAAGGAGAAATGATCCCACTCCGGGAGTCTCGCCGCATTAAAAATGGGAAAAAGAGCCTAATTTCAACTTTCTCCGCAAGAAATCAGAATCTGTGTGTCTACTGTTTATGATGAACCCGGAAAATCTCCACGGCTTGAACAGAATTCGGAATTCACCCCCCGGTGGTTCGGGCAAATTAAAATCCTCGTCAAAAACTCCCAACTCCCCCACTTTCGTAAAGTTTCTCGCTTTCAGTCGCATCGCTGCGCACTCCCCCAACAGGCGTTTCTCCGGATTCTGATTTTACCCACACAATCACTAAACTCTGCCAATGACGCGCCAACCCTCACCAGCATCTTAGACCAAAGCGTCGCGGTGAACTCGTCGCCCGCCGCCATTTCATTCATCATCGGCGACAGCGAGACTCCGGCGGCATCCTTGAATCTTGCTGCCTCGTCGTCGGATGCCGCGCTGGTGCCGCAATTAAATATCGTTTTCGGCGGTGGTGGCGCGAACCGCAGCGTGACCATCAACCCGGTAGCCAACCGGCTTGGAGGTTCCAACATCACCGTGACGGTCAGCGACGGCTCGCACACGGTTAGCCGCTCGTTTCAATTCACAGTGACCGGCACCGCATTGGAAACTTGGCGTTTTGCCAACTTCGGCACCACCTCCCCCGCTTTCGATAGCTTGGACGCCGATGGCGACGGCCAAACCAACATCGACGAATATGCGGCGGGAACCCGACCCGACATGGCGTCGG
>JBBQDJ010000298.1:0-5533 GCA_038319595.1 Verrucomicrobiales bacterium | reverse complement strand
CCCCAGCCTACTTTCCCGTGAGTGTGACCTACATCGACGCCATCCGCGAGGCTCAGGAGAAACTCCTGCGCGAAGACGACCGTGTGTTTCTCTATGGACAGGACATCGCCACTTTTGGCGGTGCGTTTAAAGCGACCAAGGGACTTGCCGAACAATTTCCGAACCGGGTTTTCGACGCGCCGATCTCGGAAGACGCGATGATTGGCATGGCCATCGGCGCGGCAATCGAAGGGATGCGGCCGATCGTGGAAATGCAGTTCGCGGATTTTTCATCACTTGCGTTTAACCAGATCATCAACCAGGCGGCGACGCATTTCTATCGGACCGGCATGCCGATCCCACTCACGGTGCGGCTACCCTCCGGCGGGACTCCCGGCTCCGGGCCATTCCACAGCCAGAGCATGGAGGGAATCTATGCGCAGTATCCAGGGCTGGTGGTCCTAACACCCGCGACCGTTTCGGATGCCTATCACATGCTGCTAGATGGTGTCGCGCTGGATGATCCGGTCATCTATTGTGAGCACAAGTTCCTCTACCGCTGGCTCAAGGCGAAATCGATCAACGGCGACCACTTGCCCATCGGCCAGGCGCGGATCACCCGCCCCGGCAAGCACGCGACCGTCGTCGCCTACAGCGCGATGGTGCATGAGGCCGTGCGCGCCGCCGACCGCCTAGCGCAGGATGGTTGGGAAATCGAAGTGGTCGATCTGCGATCCGTGAAGCCACTCGACATCGATACCATTCTCGCCTCCGTCGCACGGACCGGACGGCTGTTAGCTGTCGGCGAGGCATTTCCCTGGGGCGGAGTGACGGCGGAGGTCGTCTCACGGGTGACTGAGGAAGGCTTCCATCTGTTGGATGCGCCGCCACAGCGCTTGAACGCCCGCGACACACCAGTTCCCTACCATCCAAAACTCTGGGCCGCCCACCGCCCGACGCCTGAGTCCATCTGCGAGGCGCTCCGCAAGTTGCTTTCTTTTTAGCATTTCAGTATTTTAGTTTCTCAGCTTCTACCCAAATGCCCTCCGTCCCCATCCTCATGCCCCAGCTCGGCGAATCCATCGCCGAAGCCACCGTGATCCGTCTTGGTATTTCGGTTGGAGATACCGTCCGCACGGACCAGGAAATCATCGAGGTGGAAACTAACAAGGCGGTCATGGGAGTGACCACACTTTGTGACGGTGTGGTTTCCGAATTGCGCGCGCAGGAGGGAATCTCCTACTCCGTCGGCACCTTGTTAGGACTGCTCGAAGTGACCGAGGAGGAAATCGCGCGGACCGGTGTGGAATCGTTGGAAGCCCTCGAGGCAAAACGCACGGCCGGAAGTCATTCGACCAATCCCGCGCAGGCCGAAGCGAATCTTCATTTCGCCCTCGACGATGACGCCTATGAGGAAGCGCCCGCCGTCGTCCCCAGTGTCAAGGGGCTCCCGGTTCCGACCGGAGTGCTCGGTGCCCATTACATTTCCCCGCGGATGCGGGCGCGCATGGACGATCTCGGAATCCGCGAGGCCGATATTTCCGCCATCGTTGGCACCGGCGCCGGCGGCCGCGTCACCGTGGAGGATCTTGAACGCTTCCTCGACTATCTCGATGCCTGGCCGAGCTCGCAAGCCTCGCCGATGCGCCTCGCCGTGGCCGACGCCATGCGCCGCAGTTGGACGCGTCCGCTGGCGACGGTTGGCCTGCCCATTCTGCTGGACCGACTGCTGGACCACCGCCGGGCACAGACGCCGAAACCCGGCCTAACACTCTATCTGCTCCGGGCCTTCGCGCTGGCCCTTACGGAGAATCCGACGACCGCCGGATACCTGATCGGCGACAAGGTGGTCCATCCCCGTTCCTTCGATATCGGCGTGGCCGTGCAGGTGGAGGATGGCGTGGTCGTGCCGGTCGTTAGAAAAGTGGACCAGAAGACCCTGGTTGAACTGGTCGCCGAATACGACGATCTGGTAGATCGAGCCCGCCGCCGACGTTTGACCGAACAGGACTGCAGCGGAGGTATCGCCACGGTGACCAACTTCGGCACCTTCGGACTCACCATCGGAACGCCCATCCCGCTTCCTAACGAAACCTTGATCCTTGGCATCGGTGCCGGGGTCAAGAAGCCTGTTTGGAGCGAGCAAGTCGAGGCGTTCCTGCCCGCGACGGAAGCGGATCTCCTCCTCACCTTCGACCACCGCGTTGTCGATGGCGGCGGCGCGGGAGTGCTGCTGAACCGCGTGGCATCCTTGCTCCTGAAACCGGAGTCCCTCTGACATTTCCCCCAAAATCGCCCGTGGACCATTCAGACAAAATCGGGAAAATCGACATCCCAAAAAAGGCGATTTACCGGCTTTCGATCTATCACCGCTGCCTGCAGAAGCTGCACGACAATGGGGTAGATACCGTGAGCTCGACGACCCTTGCGCGCGCGGCCGGAGTGAAGCCCGCGCAGCTTCGCAAGGATCTCGCCTATTTCGGCCAGTTCGGCACGCGCGGCCTGGGGTATCCGGTGGACATCCTCTCCACCACAATCCGGGAAACGCTGGGCCGCGAGCATCTCCAGCCCGTGATCCTCGTCGGCGCGGGAAATCTGGGCTCCGCGCTTCTCCGCTATCATGGATTCGAAAAAGAAGGATTCGAGGTGATCGCGGCGTTCGATGCCCAGCCGGATGTCGCCCGGGCCCGCGGAGTCGTGGTCCCGGTATTTCCCGACTCCGACCTTGAGCGATTCATTTCCGAGAAAGCGGTCAAGCTGGCGATCCTTTGCGTGCCGGTGGAATTCGCCCAAGCCGTGGTCAACCGCCTCGTCGCCGCTGGCATCCAGGGAGTGTTAAATTTCTCCCCGATCGTTCTGGAAGTGACTCCCGATGTCACGGTCAACAATGTCGATCTGGCACTGGAATTGGAACACCTCAGCTATTTCATCCGCTGACATGTCGGAAGGTTCTGAAAATTTTCCTAAGCTTTCACCGGAGGCATCCGTTGATCCGGTAATTCCAGTGGATCCCATCGAAGTGAATCTTTCCCCAGCAGATCGGGAAAAATTCATCGAGAAGGCCCTGGCGGACTACGAATCCCCGCTCATCGGCTATGCCACCACCATTCTTCATGACTGCGATCTGGCCCGCGACGTGGTGCAGGACACGTTCGTCCGGCTTTGCGAGCAGGACATCCCCAAGGTCCGCGAAAATCTCAAGTCCTGGCTCTTCACCGTCTGACGCAACCGGGCGCTCGATGTGTTGCGCAAAGACAAACGCACCCAGCCGCTCGAAGAGGTCCGCTGGAAAAAGGTCGCCGGCCCAGGATTGCAGCCCGACGAGACAAGTCTTCAAGAAGAGCGCATGGCCCAACTGCTGGGTCACATGGAACGCCTCACCGCCAACCAACGCGAAGTCATCATCCTCAAATTCCAACAAGGACTCAGCTATCAGGAAATCCACCGCATCACCGGACTCTCCACCGGTAACGTCGGCTTCCTTATCCACACCGGTCTCAAACGCCTGCGCGAAATTTTACCCGACGACTTAAGGCCATGAGCAGCGATCCCCAAGCCTCCCCCATGAAACTTCATCCCGAAGATCCGCGACTGACCGCGTTTGTTCTCGGCGAGTTGTCGCCTGAAGAGACCCTGGCCGTCGAGCAGGCAGTCGCTGGAGATCCGGCGCTCCAGGCCGAGGTCGCCGGAATCCGCAGTGCCCGTCAATTCCTAACCGAACGTCTGGTCAGTTCAGCGGACAAGCTGTTGCCCGCCCAACGGCAGAACATCCGCCTCGCTGCGCGGGCTGCCTCGCGTCCTGCCGGAGTCATCTCTTTCGCATCGCTTCAAGCCTGGCTGATTCCGATGGCTGCGGCCGCCGTCCTTGCGCTGGCCACTTTCATCCTGATGCAGATGCCGGCGGACCCCAAGACGAGTGCGGACGCCAAACCCGTTCCGGTTTCTAACCCGCCCTCCACCGCACCCGCTGTCGAGCCGCTATTAGATCCGGTGAAACCTTTATCCGGACTGCCGGCGATCGCCCAGCGCACCGCGGTTTCACCGACCGATTTCCCGACGCTCGATCTGCCGGTAAGAACCGAGAAGTCGAACTGGGAAGTGGTTGCCAATTCCATCCGCAACGACGGCAAACTTCCGCCCCCGGAATCAGTCCGGCTCGAGGAAATCCTCAACCATTTCCCACTGCGGCTCAGTGGCACCGCCGCCATCGCGCGGAGTGCCGCCAACCCCTGGCATCCCGACAACCGCGAAAGCGGCCTGAGCACCCACGTCGCCACGCTCTCCAGCGAGCTGATCGCCTGCCCATGGAAACCTTCCGCCACCCTCCTGTTAATTTCGCTCCGGGCAAGCACTCTTCAGGACAGTGAAATCAAACTCTCATTTCACCCGAATCCCGCCAACGTCCTCCGCTACCGGCTGCTAGGTTGCTCACCTAACGGAAATGATCCTTCCGTGAAACTTCCCACCCGGCTCCCTGCCGGTGCCGTGGTCAATCTGGTCCTCGAAATCGAACCCTCCGCTGCCGGTGAAGCCCTCGGTTCGATCGATTGGTCGGCCGATGGAGCCACCGCGCCTACCATCCCACTGACTCTCAACAAGAGCGTGGAGCCCTCCGACGACGCCCGATTCGGTGCCTTGGTCTGCACCTTCGCCCAATGGCTTTCAGGCGATCAACAAGGCCTCATCGACGCGGAAGTGGTGGCCGCCCTCGCGCGGGAAACCGCCTCGTCGGAGCTCCCTCCCGAGCGGGCGGATTTCCTCATCCTCATCGACAAGTCACTGCACTTGTAGGAAACGGCCGATCGCCTTCCTGATTTGGATTTGCACGGCCACCGACGGCGGTTCAGAGTCGGCCCCAGATGGAAAAAAGAATGCCGAGGATCATTCAGTTCGCCAGCCGGGTGCTGCGCGACTTTTTCCTCCGCAACCACGGCTTACTTCTAACGGCCGCAGTGGCGAACAACATGATGCTCTCGTTGATTCCACTCTGCGCGGTGCTGCTGGTAGTGTTCTCGCATTTCTTTGATCCCGCGCAGGTGATGGAGTCCATCTCCATCGAGGTCTCGATGATTGCTCCCGGTTTCGTCCCCACGCTCAACGAGGTGCTCACCGGATTCCTCAGCACCCGGCAGCTCATCGGCTGGCTTGGTCTGGGCTCGCTGCTGCTGTTCAGTTCGTTTGCATTCCGCGTGCTGGAAGACGCCTTCGCCATCATCTTCCACCGGCCCTTACCGACCTTGAAGCGCAATTTCTGGGTCTCGGCACTTATGCCCTTCTTCTTCATCCTGATCGTGGCCGCCGGGCTGATCATCATAACTGCGGTCAACGCCGTCATCGACGCCCGGAGCCTGAAAGACTCGGTTTTTTCCGGTGTCGATGTCCTGCTCCAAAGCCACTTGAGCCAGATCATCTACGTCACCGGGGTGTTGGGACTGGTCCTGCTTTTCACGCTGTTCTACAAGATCATGCCGGTCTCGACGGTCTCGACGAAGCGGGCGCTGATCGGCGGACTCACCACCACGATCCTTTGGGAAATCGTCCGTCACGTCCTCGT
>JBBQDJ010000297.1:0-5533 GCA_038319595.1 Verrucomicrobiales bacterium | reverse complement strand
TCCTACTTGATAGACTAACTGATTGCCATTTCTAACAAGCGTGCGGATAGCGATGTTGAACGAACTTTCACCGTTGTAGCCGAGCCAGCCGATGGCTCCGCAATAAATGCCGCGCGGTGCTTCTTCGAGCTCGCGGATGATTTCCATGGCGCGCTTCTTCGGCGCGCCGGTGATGCTGCCGCCGGGGAAGCAGGCGGCGATGGCGGCGACGGCATCCACATCGGCGCGGAGGGTGCCGGTGACGGTGGAGACGAGGTGGTGGACTTGGGCCAGCGATTCTAACCGAAGCATTTCGGCGACTTCGACACTGCCGAATTCGCAGACTTGGCCGAGGTCGTTACGGAGCAGATCGGTAATCATGACGAGCTCGGCGATTTCCTTGGCGGAGGTCTGGAGTTCGTAAGCGGAGCGGCGGTCCTCGTCGGGATCGGAGAAGCGCGGGCGGGTGCCCTTGATGGGGCGGGTCTCGATGCCGCGGCCGGAAATTTTCAGGAACGACTCGGGCGACGAGCTGAGGATTTCGCGGCCGTCGAGTTTCAGATAGGCGGCCATCGTGGCAGGGGAGATCTCGCGCAGCATCTCATAGAGGCCGAATAGGTCGCCGCTGACGGTGGCTTCGAAGGCTTGCGAAAGATTGACCTGATAGATGTGGCCGGCGGCGATCCATTCCTTGATGCGGTGGACGCATGAGATAAATTGATCGCGCTCCATCAACGGGGCGAAGCGGCTGATTTCTGCGGTGCCGGCGGTGACGCGCCGCCGGTCGGATAGATTTCCGGTTTCCCACCAGGTCTGGTCGTGATGACTGAAAACGAGCATCTCCGGGTAGTCGCCGAAAACGAAATCCCCCTCGTAGTCGATCCACCCGCAAAGGCCGCCGACGGGAAATCCCCGGTCGCCGGTTTGCGGCGGATTGTCGGTGAGAGCGGAGCGGAGGATGTGCTGGTCGCCTGCATGGTGGAGATTTCCCCTCAGGATGCGGACGGGTGAGGCGGCGATCACCGAAAACGGCCGTGACGCGCCGTTGGGGAAATTTCCCGCCGTGTCGAAAAACACCAGGCCGTCGAGATGCCGGAGCTGGCCGGCCACCTCCACGGGGGTCAGGCCGTCGAGCCGGATCGGGCTTGCCACGGGTCGCATCTGGAATTCCGCCATCGCGTCGAGAGCCAATGCTCCGCGCCCGGACGTGGCAAGCCGTAACCATCGCTTTCGTGGGAAAGTCCGTGCGGCATCCCGTCGTTTTGCAACCTTGGGGGCGGGATGGAGTTTATACCTCGCCCAATCCAGCCCATGAAACGCTCCTCTTTCCTTTTCACCGCGATTTTCACCATGACCTCCGTGGCGCTGTTCGCGGTTCCGCCCGGTAAAAAAGCGAAGCGCCGGGAGGCAGAGGCCGCGGTCAGCAATTCGGTGGCCCCGGTGCAAGCCACGGCGACTCCCTCGCTGTCGTGGCACGCGTGGTCGGCGTCGAGCGGGGAAAAGTTGGAGGCGAAATTCCGGGCGCTGGAGAACGGAATCGTCACGGTGGAACGACGCGACCAACGGATTGCTCGATTTCCGATCGCCCGGCTGAGCAAGGAGGATCAACAATTCGCCCAAGCCTGCAAAGACGCCCAGCCGCGGCCGCCGATGGCTCAGGAAATCATCGTCAAGGCAGCGGCGAGGATCGATGAATCGATCAACGTCGGTCTCAAGCAAAGCGGCACGCCGCCTAACCGTCCGGCCAGCGACGCGCAGTTCGTCCGCCGGATCTACCTGGACGCGATCGGGCGGATTCCCACGGCGGACGAGGCCCGGACATTTCTCGCCGATACGGCATCCGACAAGAGTGCGAAGTTGATCAACACCCTGCTTAACTCGCCGGGTTATACGATGCAGCAGTTCAACTGGCTCGCCGACATGCTGCGGGTGAAGGACGATTATGGAAAAGGCGCGAAATCCTTTCTTTATGAAGATTGGTTGAAGGACCAGATCGCCATGAACCGGCCGTGGGATGCCTTGGTGCGCGACATGCTCACTGCCGACGGGAAGCTGAATGAAAACGGGGCTGCCGGTTTTCTTTTGCGTGATGCGCAGATGCCGTTGGACGGAGTTTCCAATCTCCTAACAACCTTTCTCGGGGCCAATGTTTCCTGTGCGCAGTGCCACGACCACCCGTTCGCAGAATGGACGCAACGCGATTTCTACAGCATGGCGGCATTCTTCGGGGCGACCGATGGCTACCACGAGGATGTCTATAAAAGGTCGCGACGCTTGGCGAAAAGCGACTCCATCCCGATGGCTGGGAAAAAGCAAATTGCGATGATTCTCGCTCCGAACGCCTATAACTTGGTCGATCTAACGGCGAATCAACTGAAGATCCCGGCGGACTACAAATACAAGGACGCGAAGCCGGGGGAATCGGTGAAGCCGGAGTTGATCCGCTGGAGCGAGACCTCGAAATTCAATGACGCGTTTTCGTTAGAAAACGTAAAGCCATCTCAGCTTCGTGATCAATTCGCGGCGTGGATGGTGAATCCGGAAAATCCCCGCTTCGCCGCCAACATCGCGAACCGAGTGTGGCGGAAGGTTTTCGGCATCGCCGTGCAGGAACCGGTTTCCGATCTGGATGATCCATCGAAAGCCAGCAATCCGGAACTGCTCGCGCAGATCACCACCTACATGAAGCAGGCGAAATTCGACCTGCGCGAGTTTCAGCGCATCCTTTTCAACACCGCCGCCTATCAGCGCCAGTGCTGCGAAGCACCGGAAGACCCGATGATCTTTCGTTTTCCGGGACCCGTCCAGCGCCGCATGAGCGCCGAGCAGGCGTGGGACTCGATCGTCACGCTCACCTGCGGCGATGAGGCGGATCAACTGTTGCTGCGGCGCGGTGACGATCTCCAAAAGACGGTCATTCCCGACAACCAGATCAACGCAGCGACCGTCACGAAGGTGCTCACCGAAATGAGAGCTTCAGGCATCAACCCGATGCCAGGCGGCGGTGGCAAAAAAAATGCCGGGAAAATCAACCCACGGGCGCTCGCCGGTCTTTATGAAGGCGGCACGCCCCAATTCCGTTCCGGCTTGGTCCTCGCCCGGGCTAGCGAAATGCCACAACCCGCGCCGGAGAACCATTTCCTGCGCTTGTTCGGCCAAAGCGACCGGCTGGTTTCTGACACAAACACGACCGACGGCAGCGTGCCCCAGATGCTCCAACTCATGAACGGCCCGGTTCAGGAAATGATCACCGGGAGCTCGATCACCTTGGTCACCGCGAACAAGGCCACCACGCCCGCCGATCAGATTTCATCGCTCTATCTCGGCTTTCTCAGCCGCCCACCCAGCCCCGACGAAACCACCAAAGCGACCGCCGCGATGGCCAGTGGCCTCGGCCTCTCCGACCTCGCCTGGGTGCTCCTGAACTCCCGCGAATTCCTCTTCATCCCTTAATTCCCACCTACCATGAAATCCGATCTGCTCCGGCTCAATGAAATCTCCCGCCGCTCGTTCGTCGAGCGGATGGCCCAGGCGGCGTTTGGCATCAGCCTGCTGCCGTTTTTACCGGGGGAAAATCTCTTCGCCGCGGAGGCAGTATCGGCCGCGCCGGCCGCCGTCCGTGGTCCGGGATTTGGCAAAGCGAAGGCGGTCATCATGCTGCAGCTTTCCGGCGGCTTGAGCCAGATCGACAGCTTCGATCCGAAGACCGGCGCGTCAAAGGGCCCCGGCGAGGCGGTCAGCACCAAGGCGGGATTCCAGGTTTCCTCCTACCTTCCAGCGACGGCGAAAATCGCGGACAAAATCACCGTCATCCGCAGCATGACGGCGAAGGTCGGAGTCCACGAACCCGCCCGCTATCTGATGCGCACCGGATTTGAAAAGCGCGGCACGATCGTCCATCCGACGCTCGGCGCATGGGCGCAAAATTATTTGGGCGCGAGCCATCCGACCTTGCCCAGCAGCGTTTGCATCAACCGCCCAGCCAATCACGGCAACGGATTTTTCCCTGCGACGATGAGTCCCTTGCCCATCCTCGATCCAGATGAGGGGCTGCCGAACGCAATCTCCAGCGCGGATCAATCCATCATGCAAAAACGCCTCGCGCTGCTCAGCGACATGGATCGTAAATTCACCAGCGGCGTGAAGGATCGCGAGGTGGTGGCTTACAATGATTTTTTTGAAAGCACCCTGCGCCTTATGAAGGGCAAGGACCTTGAATGCTTCGATCTCAAAAAAGAACCCGCCGATTTGCGGGCGAAATACGGCGAAAATCGCTTCGGCCAAGGCTGCCTGCTCGCCCGCCGTTTGATCGAGGGCGGAGTCCGCTATGTGGAAGTGGAAAGCGGTGGCTGGGACATGCACAAGGACATCGATGGCGGGATGGAGGATCGCGGCTCGGAATTCGACACGGCGTTTGCGGCGCTCATCAGCGATCTCGAATCGCGCGGACTGCTAGAAACCACGATGGTCGTGGTCGCCACCGAGTTCGGCCGTAAGCCGCAGTTCGACGGCAGCGGCCGGGGGCACCATCCGTTGGTATTTTCCTGCGTCGTCGCCGGTGGCGGAGCGAAACGCGGTTACGTCCACGGTGCCAGCGACGCCGCAGGCGGACGGGTCGAGAGCGATCCGGTCACCGTGGGAGACCTCCATGCTACCGTCGCCTACGCCTGTGGCCTGCCCATCGAACAAAGCGTCATGAGCTCAAGCGGCCGGCCATTTACCGTCGGTAACAAAGGCAAGCCAGCCAGCGCCGTATTTGCCTGAGCCACTGCCTTCAAATGGGCAGGGACCGTTCTCCGCAACGGTCCGGCGAATGCGCGGAGAACTTCAACGCCCATGAAATGTTTGAAAATCCAATCATGGTAGGTCGTTCATTTCCCATTCTCGCGAAGCACCATCCTCATGGCGCAAGCAAATCGTTCCCCGCCAACGAAATTTTTCCGACAGCCTCTGAGCCACTTCGGTGAATGGGAGGTCGGATGGGCCAGTCCGCCGGGCCCCCAGCCCCGGAAAAAAACCGCCCTACCGACTCTAGGATTGCCAAACCGCGATCCTCGACTAGGAATCTGCCCCCGGCGCGAAACCGTCGCCCGCCAACCCGAAGCCATTATTGTTTATGAAGGACCTCAGCAAATACCGCAACATCGGCATTTTCGCCCACGTTGATGCGGGCAAAACGACCACCACCGAACGCATTCTCAAGCTCACCGGCAAGATCCACAAAATCGGGGAAGTTCACGATGGCGCATCCACGATGGACTTCATGGAACAAGAAGCCGAGCGCGGCATCACCATCCAGTCCGCCGCCACCACCTGCTTCTGGAAAGACTACCAGTTCAACATCATCGACACCCCGGGCCACGTCGATTTCACCATCGAAGTTTACCGCTCGCTCAAGGTTCTCGACGGCGGCGTCGGCGTCTTCTGCGGCTCCGGCGGGGTTGAGCCCCAATCGGAAACCAACTGGCGTTACGCCAATGATTCCAAGGTTTCGCGCGTCATTTACGTCAACAAACTCGACCGCATCGGCGCGGATTTCTACCGCGTCGTCGCT
>JBBQDJ010000296.1:0-5535 GCA_038319595.1 Verrucomicrobiales bacterium | reverse complement strand
GCCTTTGGATTGGACCCGGTGGCTGAAATGACCGTCGTCGCCACGGGCCACGCCGGGGTTGAGCGCCAGAGCTTTGGCGGGGTTATTGGCCACCGCGTTGTGGCAGGCCCGGTCGGCAGGGGTCATGCGGTAGCCCTCGCGCAAGGCAGCGAGCAAGGCGGGCGTTAGGGCTCCTGCGACATTGTCCGTCGTGTGGGGTGGGGGAGAAAGTTGGATTGTTTCCATGATCGGATGTGAGAATGGGACTTAGTAGGCCGAGAATGCTCCAAAGCTTGTAGGTGGCAAGCAGCTAATTTTCCTTCTGAAGGGGATTAAGGTATACGACCAAAGCTGGATTCGTCTACGGTGGGATGCGACAATCACCAATAGGATTGCGTCACAGATCCTTGCCCTTTACCGCCACCCTGATCACATCAGCAACGGGGCAGGATATTCCGAATAAGGAATTTGAGCTCCACCGTCCATTTCATCACCCACCATGAAGCCACCAAGGAACAGCCCCCCGCGACGCATCGCCATCTCACTGGAACTGGAGTGGGGCTATAAACGACATCTTGAGGTGTATGCGGGTTGTCAGAAATACGCGGACGAAGCGGGCTGGATCTGCTCGATCAATCCGGCTGCCGACCGGATGTTGAAAACGAAAACGGGAGAGATTCCCTACGATGGCGTGATCGCCCGTGCGACCGCCAGCCTCGCGCTTGCGGCCCGCCGCGCGGGCGTGCCTTTGGTCAATGTGTGGGTAAACTCGCCGGCGAAGGGACTGCCCAGCGTTTTCGCCGATTTTGAAGCATCCGGGGCCATGGCGGCGGAACACCTGCAGGCACGGGGGTTCCGGCGATTCGGTTATCTTGGCTTTCTGCGCGACATCGACTCGCGCTGGCAGCTCCGCGGGTTCCGCAACGCGGTTCGGGAGGCGGGCTTCTCCTGCACGGTCCACCAAGTGGCCCGCAATAGTGTCCAAGGCCAAGCTCTGGGGTGGGCTTCGTTCGTGGCCGGCTTGGACAAGTGGATCGATACTTGGGAACTCCCGATCGGGATCTTCGTCAGCCAGGATCTGTTCTGTCGCTTCCTGATCGACGTTTGCCGATCCAAGGGCCTGCATGTCTCACAGAACGTGGCGATCATCGGAACCCACAACGAACTGGAAATCTGCAATGCTCCAGCTCCCAGCCTAACAAGTATCGACTTGGGCTATGGGCAGATCGGCTACCGGGCGGCGGCCATGCTTGACCTGCTCATGTCGGGTCAGCGGCCGGCCATCGAGCAGGAATTGGTGGCTCCGGCTGAGTTGGTCTCGCGCCAGTCAACTGACGTATATGCGGCGAACGACCCGCTGGTCGCAAGGGCCCTTCGCTTTATGGCCGAGAACAGCCATCGGCGGATCCAGGTGAAACATGTGGCATCCGCTGTAGCGACCACCCGCCGGACGCTGGAACGGAAGTTCACTGAATCGATCGGGCGCACCATCGCGGCGGAAATTACCCGCCTGCGGATCGAGCGTGCCAAGCGGCGCATGGTCGAAACCGATGCGGCCATGAAGGATGTGGCGCTCGAAGCGGGGTTCCGCACGGCGGATCATTTTGGAAAAGTCTTCACACGGGTCGAAGGTATGACGCCCTCCAAGTTCCGTGAGGCGCATCAGAAGGCGTTTCCGGTGCAGATTTGAATCGAACCGTCCGCCGGAAAGCAGCGGGAATCCTTGCGAGAATGAGGTGAACTCGCGCGTATGGGCAGGCGCGCGGCGCTTTTTGCGTCTTTCCCGGATGATTGCGTGGTGGCACGCTCATTCCACTTTACAGTCCTACCCGAATCATAATCCTGCCGTCCCATGAAAGTCATCGCTTCCCTCGTCCCGCTGCTTTTGCTCCCCCAGCTCCATGCCGAGCAGGTGAATCTGGTAGAGAAAGGCAAGGAGGCGTTCCAAGTCTGGGGATGTGCGACCTGCCATGGCGTGGATCCCGGCGACCAGTCGGTCAAGACCGGCCCCAGCCTCTACAACCTCTTCCAATCCCCCCCGCGCGACCATCAAGTGTTGGATTCCACGACTAACGGTAAGATTCTTCTCAAGGCGGATAAGGAATACTTCCTGAATTCAGTGAGAAAGCCCGCCGCTCAACTCGCCTGCGTCGAGAAGGGGCCGACCAAAGGCGAGGCCTATCCCGCGGTCATGCCGCAGTTCACTGCCGAGGTCATTGCCGATCAGAATCTCGAAGTGCTCTGGCATTATCTGTGCAACTCCGCCGACGAAGGGAAAAGAGGCCCCGACGTGGTGATGGGCGAGGTGAAACTGGAAGCGGTGAAAACCGATTTGGAGAATCCTTCCGCAGTTCTCGTCGGCCAGCGTCCGCGGGTCATCCGCGCTCCGCTTGATCATTCGAGCGGCCGGGCCATCCACGTCGGCTTGCCTAACGGCATGAATTATACTTTCGATCCCCGCAGACTCTCGCTTCGCACCGTGTGGAGTGGTGGATTTTTGAATCTCAAGAAAGAGCAAACCGGCCGCAGCACTCCGGGCTCCGATCACGGCTTCGGAGCCATCGATATTCTCGACGACGCTCCAGCCCTAGTGCCCCTCACCGCCGGGGGGATCGCGATTGATTTCGAATTCAAGGAGCCCGATGTCAACGACTACGATGCGGTCGTCCGCCATCTGGAAAAGGCCGGGGATTTCCTTAAGGAACTCGCTGCGTGGGACGCCGGCTTCACAGGCTATCAGCTCACCGAAAACGGCGAGCCGCTCTTTGGCTTCCGGGTCGGAAAGAACCTCCTGAAGCAGCAAATCACTCTCAGTGCGGAGGGGGGCATGGTGATCGAGATTTCCGGTAAGCTCGGCACCCCGCAGGCGTTCCAACTCCGGCCGAACGGATTGACCGACGTCCGGGTGGTTGGCGGCACCCTAGCGGATGGGCGATGGACCCTTCCCGCCGGTGACGGGAAATCCTATCGATTGGAGGCAAAAATCAGCAATGGCAAGGTTTCCCGCAGCCCGTTGGGACTGACCGAGAATTTCGAACCCCAAGCGACCGTGACCGCGCCTGCTGAAGCGGATTTACCCGCTGGCTACAGCATCGAGAACTGGATTGCGCCCAAGGACACCTTTGGTCGCGAGCAATTATTCGAACCCACCGGCATCGCCGTTGCCAAAGACGGCACGATTGTGGTCGGCACCCGCACCGCCGGTATCTGGAAGTGGAAAAACAATCGCTGGCAGATGTTTGCCGAGGGCACCTACGAGTGCCTCGGGCTGGTCATTGAAGACGATCACGGCGACACCATCGTCATCTCCCAGAAGCCTGAACTCACTCGCATCCGCGACACGAACCGCGATGGTCGAGCGGATGTTTTCGAGACCGTTTGTGATGACTACGGCTTCCACGGCAACTATCACGAATACACCCACGGCCCGGTGCGCGACTCCCAAGGAAACTATTACTTCGCCCTCAATCTCTCTCACAACACCAGCCCTAACGACCGTGCATCCTACAAGGCCGGTGGCCAGTTCATGGGCAGCATGGGCGGCTTCCGCGGTTGGGCCTGCCGGGTCACTCCGGATGGCACCTTCGAGCCGTATGCGAATGGCCTGCGCAGCCCCGCCGGCCTTGGCATCGATCCGGACGGACGCTTGTTATACACAGAGAACCAGGGCGAATACGTCGGGTCCTCCAAGATCCAATACCTCGTCAAGGATGCCTTCTACGGCCACCCGTCGGGTCTGGTCTCACTTCCCGGCATGACGCCCGGGTCTCCTGAAATCGCTTTTGATCTGTGGCAAGCCAAGTCCCATCTCTCCGCGCTCTGGTTTCCCCACAACAAGCTCGCCAACTCCCCGGGCAATCCCGCATGGGATCTGACGGGAGGCAAGTTCGGACCCTTCGGTAAGCAGATGTTCGCCGGCGATCAAACCTTGTCCACCCTCGTTCGCGTCGCGCCGGAACGCATCGGTGAAACGGATCAGGGCACCATGGTCCTCTTCGCCAGCAAGCTTGCTTCCGGCGTCATGCGCCCTTGCTTCCTGCCGGATGGCTCATTGTTGTTAGGTCAAACTGGTCGTGGCTGGCGCGCCAAGGGAGGCAAAGAAGCCAGCCTTCAGCGTATTTCCTATGATCCTTCCATCACCCCAGCCGAGATCCTTGCCATGGAAACGAAGAAGACCGGTTTCACCCTCCACTTCACCGTTCCGTTGGCCGCCTCAGTCACTGCGGAATCCCTGCTACCCGCGATTAAGATCGATTCCTGGACCTACACGGACTCGGTCTCTTATGGTTCCGCGGAAAATGAAAAGCGGACGGAAGAGGTTTCCAGTCTGTCGATCAGCGGAGACCGCAAGTCCGTGAGCCTGACCATGCCCGCTTTCGCCACCCCGGCCCAGATCGTCAACCGCATCCACCGCCTCCAGATCCGCGATGCCGTCGGCTTCTTCGCTCCAGCCCCTGCACGAGCGCAACTCGAAGCCTATCAGACCGTGCATGCAGTGCCGCAGTGATTTCCGTTCAGCCTGGCGAGGAAGTCGATGAAACGGCTTCTGCTGGTCGCTAGTGTCGTGCAAATACAAATTGGCGGATAAGGAGGGCGGACATTTCTGTCCGCCTAGCCAATGCGGTGAGCAAGAACTTGCGCGAAGCACTCTTCTTGCGCCAACCATTGGCAGCACGACAATAAGGTCGTGCCTCCTTATCCAACAATTTGAATTCAAACGAAACTTGGGTGGATTTTCACCCAGTGCCCTCGAAAACCTAACGTGGCAGTTAGAAGGGTAAATGTTGCTCTCGGACGGCGGAGACATGTCTCCGCTTTCACACGGGCCGACATGTCGGCCAGTGTGAAAGCTCCGACTTGTCGGAGCAGTCCGAAGGGGAATTTCGTGCAACCCACCCATTTAAATTTTACCCACCCAAGCGCTGTAGCTACTCAATCGGCGGAAAGGTGATGCTCTCATAATCCACGCGGTTGAAACGCGAATCCCAATTGAAGATGCACATTTCACGACGGGTTGCATAGAGTGCAACCGTTGAGGCGGTGATCATGGCCCACTCTTTTCGCTCTGGATCAAAATAGCTGAGGCGGATTGGCAAACTCACTGATTTGGAGCCACCGAGTGGATTATGATTTTTAACTTGTCCCGGATCGATCTCAATCGCCGTTTTTCCCAACTCGACACCAATCTTCAGGCGAGTCATGTTCAAAAACATCGTATCCCCGCCCTTTAAGGCGGCGAGATCCTGAACTCTGGTCTGGAATAACAGTCCGTTAGCATTCTTCGCCACCGGCATGAGAATGATGATGGCATTGACGATTGTTTCGGGAACGAGTGCTTGAGCGAGAGTAAGATATTCGGGGTTTTTAGGGTCCTTCGGGTTCTCGATTTTGCGGACAACGCGGATGATGCCATCAGCAGGAATCTTGACGGGATCGCTGGGAGAGAGTTTGGACAGGAGCACTTGGCTGACGTCCTTGCCGGACAGGACGCTGATGGGATTTTCGAGTCCATCCGGCACGCTGGTGTAAACAAACCATGCCACCCGGCCCTTGGCC
>JBBQDJ010000295.1:0-5539 GCA_038319595.1 Verrucomicrobiales bacterium | reverse complement strand
AGTCGCCGGGATCACCCGGATCAGCGCGCTGATGGTTTTCTGATAGGGAAAAGTCCGTGGCTCCAGATGAAGCGTATTGATGCTTTGAGTGACAGGCGTGGCATAGTGAAAGGTCGTCCGGTGCCTGACCGAAAGTTTCATACCGGGTGCCGTCGGGAGCGCTCCAAGGGTCCCACTCACTGTTGTTGCTGTTGCTCCATTTGCCATGCCGCAACGTCCGATAGAGTCGGAGCCTTGGGGATGGGGCTTGTTTGAATGCGTTCGGGCATGAGCACGTAGGTCTCGAAGATTTCCCCGCCGATGTGGTTCAAGCGGCCTTGCAGCGCGTCGAGATAGTCATGCAGTCCGGCGGTGAAAATATCCTCGGTCGAGCCAAAGTTCAGTTCCGATAACAGGCGTCCAGCCTCACGCTCCGCCTCGTTGGAAAACGCCCCACGCGGCGTTCCCGAAATCCGGTGCAGGCTGATATCGACCCGCTCGATGCAATAGCGGACCGAGCGGGGAAACTCTTTGGCGAACACCAGGAAATCGGTGACCCCCTTGGCCGTGATCTCGCGCTTTCCGGTGCGGAATGCGCCCATCGCGCCGCAGGAACGGAGAATCGCTGTTAGGTGAAGGACCCCGGACGAGACCGACTCCGCCCCTTCGCCAGCCTGCGGCAGGTAGCTGGAGACATCCAGAAAGCGGGTCGTCTTGTCAGCCCGTTCGAGGAACCTTCCGAGGTCCATGAAATCCCACGCCTCATTGCGCGAGGTGGTGGACGCGGCGACTCCGAGAAAGGTCACGGCGGACCGCCGAACATTTTCGTAAAATCGTGAGGGGTCTGACGCAATCAACCGCTGTGCTTCGGCGGAACGGGAAAACAGATAGAGCGCGTTGAGCTCCTCCCACAATTCATCGGACAACTGGTCACGGACGGTCCGCGCGTTCTCGCGGGCGATGGCAATGCAGGAGGTGATGCTGCTGGGATTGCCCGGATCATCCGTGAGGAAACGGATCACCTCGCGGCTGCCAGTCTCGTCATAGAGCTTGCTGAAAGCCTCTTCGTCTCCGGTGCTGAGGATGATCGGCTGCCAGAAGCCTCGCAGGCGCTCGCTGTCGAGACTCTCGTAGTCCAGGAGCAGTTGCTGGTTGACGTCGATCAAGCGGGCAAGATTGTCCGCCCGTTCGACATAGCGGACCATCCAGTAAAGTGTGTTAGCGACTCGGGATAGCATGATGGTTCAGTGGCGCAGCACCCAAGTATCCTTGCTCCCGCCGCCTTGGGAAGAATTTACGACGAGGGAATCCTTGGTCAGTGCCACGCGGGTCAATCCCCCGGGCACGATTTTCACTTCGTTGCCGTAGATAATGTAAGGCCGCAGGTCGATGTGCCGGCCTTCCATCGCCCCGTCGCACCAAGTGGGAGAGCGGGACAGCGCGATGACAGGCTGGGCAATGTAGTTACGGGGATCGGCAATGATACGTTCGCGGAATGCTGCGATTTCATCCTTGGTGGCGCTCGGCCCCATCAGCATGCCGTAGCCGCCGGACTCGTTAGCTGCCTTCACCACCATTTCCGGCAGGTGGCCGAGGATGTATTTCAAATCCGCTTCTTCCGAAGCAAGGAAAGTTGGCACATTCGGCAGGATCGGCTCCTGACCGAGGTAATACTCGATCATCTTTGGGACGAAATAATAGATCACCTTGTCATCGGCCACCCCGGTGCCGACGGCATTCGCCAGCGAGACATTGCCGTGGCGATAGGCGTTCATCAGCCCCGGCACACCGAGAACCGAGTCCTTGCGGAAGACCACGGGATCGATGAAATCGTCGTCGATGCGGCGATAGATCACATCCACCCTCACCAGCCCGCGGGTGGTCCGCATGTAGACGAATTTATCGACCACCACCAGGTCTTTGCCCTCGACGATATCGATGCCCATTTCCCGGGCGAGGTAGCAATGTTCGAAGTAGGCGCTGTTGTGGCAGCCCGGAGTCAGCAGGACACACACGGGATTCCCCTCACGTCGCGGGGAGATGTGATGGAGCATGTTCAACAGGTCTCGCGGATAGGAATCAACGGGGCGGACCCCGACCGTATCGAAAATACTCGGGAAGGCCCGTTTCAAGGCGTTCCGGTTTTCCAACAGGTAGGATGCGCCTGACGGGCAGCGGCCGTTGTCCTCGAGAACATAGTAAACGCCGTCCGCCCCGCGGATCAGGTCGCTGCCGCAAATGTGGATGTAAATGTCTTCCGCCACATCCACCCCGCGGAACTCCGGCCGGTAGTGCTTCGCATTCTCGATGTAGAACCGGGGAATCACCTCGTCCTTGAGGATCTGCTGGTCGTGATAGATGTCGTGCAGGAAAAGGTTTAGGGCGACGATGCGCTGGGTGAGCCCCGCTTCGAGGTGTTCCCACTCATCGGCCGGCATCACCCGCGGAATCGGGTCAAACGGGAAAATCCTCTCGGTGCCACGGTCGTCGTGATAGACATTGAAGGTGATGCCCTGACGGAGAAAATAGAGCTCGGAGTCAGCCTTCCGCGCCAGGAAGTCGCGCTGATCCACCTTTCCGAACTTTTCGAGCAGCGGCGCGCAGTGACTCCGCACCGTGCCATCCTCTCCAAACATCTCGTCGTAAAACTTGCCGGGGTCGTAGCCCTTGAACATTTCCATGGATTTATTCCCTCATAAAAGCAGGTGCCGGGCCAACTTTAATCGAGCGGCCATCCTTGGCTGAACTCCCCGGCCACGAACCCGGGGTGCGAAACCCGATGGATCGCGCAATTTCCGTCATTCCCTCGGCGGATTGCACTTCGTGACCAGTCTCCCCTTGAAAAGCCAAGAGTCCCTGGTTATTCCTCGCTCGGCAGCCACTGCCACCCGCTCATTTTCAACAATCATGAACGCCATTACCCGTTGCCTCGATACCTACTGGGCCTCCTCCATTGGAAAAAAACTCGTTGTCGCCCTCACCGGCCTCGTCCTCGTTCTCTTCCTCGCTGGCCACCTTTCGGGCAACCTCTTGATGTATGTCGGTCGCGACGCGTTCAATGAATACGCCCATTTCCTCCACACCATGCTCCATGGCGCTGGCGTGTGGATCGCCCGCGTCGTCCTGCTTGTCATGCTGGTGCTCCACGTGGTGGCCACCATCTCATTGACCCGCCAAAACCGGGCGGCCCGCCAAGCCTACGAATACAAGGCGACGATCCAGGCTTCGAAATCCTCTAGGATTATGATTATTTCAGGACTGACCATCCTCGCGTTCGTGATTTTCCACATCCTCCACTACACCGTGCGGGTGAACGCCGAATTGGCGCAGATCGGTGAGGAAGACCCCTTCGGAATGGTGGTCCTTGGCTTCAAAAATCTATGGGTCGTCATTTTCTACATCATCTCCATAACGCTGCTCTGCTCACACCTCTCGCACGGTGTCGCCTCCATTTTCCAGACGCTCGGCGTCCGCTCCAAGAAGGCCAGCTCCGCGATCCGCGGCCTCTCGAACCTCTACACTCTCGTCATCTGGGCGGGCTTCATTTCCATCCCGATCTCGGTCCTCGTCGGCATCATTCAATAATCTCCATCACCTGCAGCGGAAATTTCCACCCCTTCCCATCATGTCCATCGTCCTCGAAAGCAAGATCCCATCCGGCCCGCTTGATCAAAAATGGTCCAAGCACAAGATGGACTCGAAGCTCATCAACCCGGCTAACAAGCGAAAATTCACCGTCATCATCGTGGGCACCGGCCTTGCCGGCGGATCGGCCGCCGCCTCACTCGCGGAAATGGGCTATCAGGTAAAATGCTTCTGCTATCAGGACAGCCCGCGTCGTGCCCACTCGATCGCCGCCCAAGGCGGAATCAACGGCGCGAAAAACTATCAGAACGATGGCGATTCCGTCCGACGCTTGTTCTACGACACGATCAAGGGCGGCGACTTCCGCGCCCGCGAGGCCAACGTCTATCGACTCGCCGAGGTCTCCGGCTCCATCATCGACCAATGCGTCGCGCAGGGTGTCCCATTCGCCCGCGAATACGGTGGCTTGCTCGACAACCGCTCGTTCGGCGGCTCGCAAGTTTCCCGCACCTTCTACGCCCGCGGCCAGACCGGACAACAGCTCCTCATCGGCTGCTATCAGGCGCTCGAAAAAGAAATCCACAAGGGCGGCGTAAAAATGTATCCACGCACCGAGATGCTCGATCTCGTGCTCGTCAACGGCCACGCCAAAGGCATTGTCGTTAGAAATCTGGTCACCGGTGAAGTTTCCTCGCACTCCGCCGACGCCGTGATCCTCGCGACCGGCGGTTACGGCAATGTGTTTTTCCTCTCCACCAACGCGATGGGTTGCAACGTGACGGCCGCCTGGCGCGCAGCCCGCCGGGGTGCGCTTTTCGCGAACCCCTGCTACACCCAGATCCACCCGACCTGCATCCCGGTCAGTGGTGACTATCAGTCGAAGCTCACCTTGATGTCCGAGTCGCTTCGCAACGACGGCCGCATTTGGGCACCGAAATCCGCCGATACCGCCGCGAAACTCCGTGCGAAAAAAATCACCGCGGCCGAGGTGCCGGAAGACGACCGCGACTATTTCCTGGAGCGGAAATATCCATCCTTTGGCAACCTCGCCCCGCGCGATATTTCCTCCCGTGCTGCCAAGGAAGTCTGCGATGAAGGTCGCGGCGTGGCCTCCACCGGACTCGGCGTCTATCTGGATTTCCGCGATGCCACCAAGCGTCTTGGCGAAGACACCATCCGCTCCCGCTACGGCAACCTCTTCCAGATGTATGACAAAATCGCCGGCGAGGATCCCTACAAGGGCCCGATGATGATTTATCCAGCGGTCCACTACACCATGGGTGGACTCTGGGTGGACTACAACCTGATGTCCAACATCCCCGGGCTCCACGTGTTAGGCGAAGCAAATTTCTCCGATCACGGCGCGAACCGCCTCGGCGCCTCGGCCCACATGCAGGGCCTAGCCGATGGCTACTTCGTCATCCCGACGACCATCGCCAACTACCTCGTCACCCAGAAGCCCGGCACCATCGACACCGCGATGCCCGAGTTCAAACAAACCGAAGCTGAGACCAAGGAGCGGGTGAACAAATTGATCAACATCAAGGGCAAGCGCACCGTGGACTCCTTCCACCGCGAGCTCGGCCTCACCATCTGGAACGAGTGCGGCATGGCCCGCTCCAAAGAAGGACTCACCGCAGCACTCAAGAAAATCCCACAGATCCGTGAGGAGTTTTGGCAGAACGTTCGTATCCCCGGCTCCGGTGCCAATCTCAACCAAGAACTCGAAAAAGCCGGCCGAGTCGCTGACTTCATCGAATTCGGCGAAGTCATGTGCTACGATGCACTCGCCCGCGAAGAATCCTGCGGCGGCCACTTCCGCACGGAACATCAGTTCTTCCCGGACAGCCCAGAAGTCGTCGCCGGCAACACCCAAGCGGGTGAAGCAAAACGCGACGATGCAAATTTCTCCCACGTCTCCGCCTGGGAATACAAAGGCAACGACGCCGCACCAGTTCTTCACAAGGAACCGCTC